>NZ_FR898839.1:0-1983 GCF_000437715.1 Catenibacterium sp. CAG:290 | reverse complement strand
GGCTGGCATTTTTTTATGCATAATGTGCCGCCTTATATTTCTGTATCGCCTTGTTCTCAGGTATTGAATACTGAACTGGATTCTCATTGCACAATGCTTCACTTCTTACTTCATAAGGTGTTTTCACACCAAATCTTCTTTGATATCTTTCATGACTGTAATATCTTATCCATTCTCTTATTGCCTCTTCTAATTCCTCTCTTGTTTCATATTTCTTGCCATAATGATATATCTCACATTTAAGTATTCCCCAAAATCCTTCCATTGGTCCATTATCAATGCAGCAGTGAACTCTGGACATGCTCTGTTCCATGCCATTATCCTTAAGCATACGCACAAAGACAGGACTCGTATACTGGAAACCTCCATCACTATGAAATAACGGATGTGCTCCTGGATTAGCGTCTACAGCTGATCTGAATATATCAAAGACAAGTTTATTATCGTTATGGTCACTAATTGCATATCCTACTGGATATCTGTCATAAAGATCTAGTATCAGGCTTAGATATAGCTTATTTTCATTATTTCCATATTTGAACTCGGTGACATCTGTTACCCATTTTTCATTTGGTCTTGATGCATTAAAGTCTCTTTTAAGATTATTCTTGGCTGTATTGTTGCTTTTTCTGACTGTACAGCTTCTTCTTTTTGGTCTTATGATTGACTTGATGCCAAGTATTTTCATCACCTTGTAGACCTGCTTGTCATTATAGTTCTTGTTTTCATCTCTGTTTATTCTATCTGTCATCATTCTGTAGCCAAGCGTATGATTGAACTTCTCATCATACTTTCTTATAAAGTCTGCCAGTTCCTCATTTTCAAGATCTCTTTCGCTTTTGTTATGTTTAAGCCATTTATAATAATTCGCCCTCTTTACACCTAATATCTCAAACATAGCTGATAGGCTTACCTCTTTGTCTTCTTCCTTGATTTCCTTGATTGACTGATATTCATTCTCGAATTTGCTTGTTCTGCATATCCTCTCCTTTCTATCTCCTCCACTTTTTTTAACAGTCTAATCTCCAGATGAGCTCTTTCAAGCTCACGTTCCTTTTCTCTCAGCTGTTTCTTTAGAAGGCCAAGCTCATCTAGCTCCTCATCCTTTTTACGGCGTCCACGTCTATCTGATAAGCCTTCTTCACCTTTTTCTTTGTACTTTCTTACCCAGTTAAATACATTTGAATATGTCACATCAAATACTTTGCACGTACCCGAATAATCAAGATTGTGTTCCATACAGTACTTTGCAATCTCTATTCTTTCTTCTTTTGTAACTTTTCTGCACTTTGTCATATAGATTTCTTTACCTCCAGGAATATAATCCTTTAACTCTATATGATCATTATATAACTTTACCCATACAAGTACTGTCCCACATGCAGGAATTTTATACTTTACTGCGATATCTCTTAGTGAACCTTCCCCAGCTAGATATGCTTCTACAACCTTCCTTTTAAACTCTTTGGTATATGATTCATTTGCAGTCTTCTCATCAAATGCAGAATCGCCATATGCTTGAAAGATTCTAATCCACCTTTGAACTGTAGTTATACATACATTTATTTCTTCAGCTAGACTAGTAACTGATTCACTGCCATCTAAGTATCTTCTACATATTTCAATTTTTTGTTCTTTTGAAAACTTACTTTTTCTTCCCATAAGAAAACCTCCTCAGCAAACAGTGCTTTTAATTATTTGCACTGTCTACTGGGAGGTCATCATATCATAGATGTATACTGCCTTTTCGTTTACTTAATATTATCAAATAAATTTGTAGAATAAACACCTTCATCAATTAACTTCTTAAATGATTCCTTTACAACAGGTGCATCTTCTTTGTATGTTACACCAAACCATGAATCCTGTACTTCTAATACCTTAACACTTAATTTGTTTTCTCTTAGTAGTTCACCAATATAGATAGGTAATAAGTATTCATCCTTAAGTGGATCCTTGATGTTTTCAAAGAATTCTACAAAA
>NZ_FR898838.1:0-8421 GCF_000437715.1 Catenibacterium sp. CAG:290 | reverse complement strand
TCAGAACCCCACGGGCTTGCCCGTGGGAGTAGTCAGCTACTACCACAAGCTGATTTTTTAGTATTCAAAAAGCAACTGGTACATATTTTCGATCAATACGAGGAGAAGATTTCAAATTTAAGACTAGACAAGCTATATGAATATATGGGATTTCCATCTAACTGGAAACATATCACAAAATTCCATAAAATATAATCATAGTCGTCTAAAAAAACATCTTTTATATCATCCACAAATTGACTTACTGTGCCATATAAGTTATAGTACTTTTGTGATTAGATTGCAGATACTCGTGAAGCCTGCGATCGCGGGAGGTGCCGAGGCTCCTCTCTTTTTTTACATCAAAAAAGCCTGAGTTAATTCTCAGACTTGTGTGTAAATGTAATAATAAGACCTGCTACAATTGTACCAGCTAGAAGTGCTATGACATACTTAAATGGATTAGTCATGAGATAGATCACCCAGATACCACCATGAGGTACCTTTATACCACATTTATAGTATGCAGATAATGCGCCTGTAATGAATGAGCCTAAGATACATGCAGGTAGGACATGTTTTTGATCCTTCTTCATAAAAGGAATAGCCCCTTCTGATACAAATGATAAGCCCATAATAATATTCTTTAAAGTAGTACCTCTTTCTTCTTGAGTCCATCTTTCCTTAAATATAAGTGTAGAGAAACCAATTGCTAGAGGTGGAATCATACCAGCACCCATTACTGCTGCCATGATCACATCTGAATTAGAAGCTTCAGTAAAGACTAAAGCATTCGCAAATAGATAAGCAAACTTATTAATAGGTCCACCCATATCAATAGACATCATCGCACCAAGTGATGCACCAATTATAACTACTGAAATAAGAGGCAGATCATAGAGATGATCGATAATGAGTGTATGACACTTAACTAAATATGTATTAAGTACTATCATTGCTATACCAGATGCAAGTACTCCTAATACTGGATAAAGTAAAACTGGTTTAATACCATCAAACATATCAGGAACATTCTTAAACAATCTTTTTACTGCAAGTACTAAGTATCCAGCAAGAAAACCTCCTACTATAGCTCCTAAGAAGCCTGATGAGTTTGCTAGAGCGTCATATGGGTTATAGGTCCATTTCAGTGAATAGCCACTATAGGCAATATAACCACATACAAGTCCTGGTCCTAAGGCTGGACGGTCCGCAATACTCATCGCAATATAGCCTGAAAATACAGGCAAGACAAATAAATGAAGGATATTTCCAAGTACATTCAATATATCAAAGTATTGTGTATTATTAAATGTAAAACTATATGTAAGTACACTAATAAATCCTGCTGCCACTAGAATAGGTAAAGCATGAGAGAAACCATTCATTAAATGCTTATAAGGAATACGCCATCCCTTTTCCTGGTTATTCTCTACTTTTACTTTTCCACCCTTATAAACAGGTGCTTGTTCATCTAGGATAATCTGAATAAGCTTTTCTGGTTCATCAATTCCTCTTGCAACAGGACAGCTATAAAGTGGTAAACCATTAAAACGGTTTAAAGAGATATTCTTATCAGCCGCAATAATAACACCCTTTGCGTTTTCTATATCTTCTTGAGTGAGTTCATTCTTAACCCCTACTGAACCCTGTGTTTCCACTTTAATAGATACACCCATTTCTTTAGCTTTCTTTTCTAATGCTTCTGCAGCCATATAAGTATGTGCAATTCCTGTAGGGCAGGCAGTGACTGCTAAGACTTCTGGATGTTCTACTGTTTCTGCTTCATGTTTCTCACTTTGTGCTAAATCAATAATAGATAAGAATTCTTCAGGACTACCTGCATTCTTTAAATCTTCACAGAAATCATGATCCATAAGTAATGTAGATAATTCACTTAATACCTGTAAATGTACATTATCACCATTATCCGGTGCCCCAATCAAGAAAATAAGAGTCGTAGGCTGCCCATCCATAGACTCATAATCTACACCCTCAGGTAGTGTCATTGCCGCAATACCTGCTTGAGTAATCGCATTTGTTCTTGCATGAGGAATCGCAATACCATCTACCATACCTGTAGTAAAAAGATTTTCTCTTTCTATAACTGCTTCTTTATATACTTCTTTATCAGAGACATTGCCCTGTCTATACATTAAAGAGACCATTTGTTCAATTGCATCCATCTTGCTAGAGGCATGTCCATGAATCTTGATGGCTTCTTTACTCATCAAATCTGTTATTTTCATATTCTTCTCCTAGTTATGATATACATGCATTCTAGCATAATTTTGTGTAAATAAATACAGTAATATTATATTTATAAGAAATTACTTTTCTTATTATTTAACAGTTACAAGTAAAAGAACTATAATGAAAGAAGAAAGAAGGTGTTACTATGTATGCAGTCATTTATGGTGACAATGAAAATGGAGAAAACATTGAAGTAGAAGGACTATTTCAAACACACGCTGAAGCAGTGAAGGCATTGTATGAGAGTGCTTCTAAGACCTTTAATTCTATGAATATTGATATAGAATCATGTGTTGAGGATGAGTATGACTGGAGTCCTCGTGGCGAGATACACAAGGAAAGTGCCTGGGCTAATAGTGGCGGCAAAGATGGATATGCTTTGTTTTGGAATGTGATAGAGATAGATGACAGAGCTTTTCAAAACAAATAAATGTCGAATATGACATATAAAGCGAAAAGTTTCAACTCCAAAAGAGTTGATGCTTTTTTATTGCCTTAAAATAAGGTAAAATTGAATTAAAGGCGGATCACGATATGAAAAAAGAAGCGAAGAAAAGACTTTATGAAAGCACTGTGGAATTACTAAAGGAGAGTGATTATGAAGATCTAACAATAGGAAAGATATGTCATAATGCTGATGTATCGAGGCAGGCATTTTATCTCCATTATCGTTCTAAGGATGAAGTTTTAAAGGAAATCTATTTTAATCTACTTAAACTTACTTATCTAGATAGAATAGAAGAGAAAGACTATATAGAGTCTGATGAATTTATTATGAAAGTAATTGATGTCTATGAAGCGCATGCAACCATATTCATTACATTAGAGAAGTGGTATTACCAGGATTTTTTATCACAGGAGAAGCAGCGTATTCTAGATGAAGTCTCTCTTCGTGAATTTGACAATCCATTTATTAAGAAGTACTTCAAGTATTTCTTGATTTCTTTCTTAACACCACTCCACTATATTATGATGGGATGGCTTAATGGGGATAAGAAGGAATCTAAACAAGAACTACAAACAATCATTAAAACATTTGTATATCACAAATAATAAAAACCCTCTCAAACGAGAGGGTCTTTGTCTTATAGATCTTTTGTTAGATTGTATGCTTCTGTAATAGCTGTCTTGATATTTCCAATTTCATGGGCATCACCAATCATATGGTAGTTAAGACCGCTTTCTTCCAACATTTCTTCTACAGCAGGGTTCTTCTTATAACCAGCCGCAAAGATAAGTGTATCTGCATCCTTGATAGTATGAGTCACATCGTCTTGTGTATAGTTGATTTCAGTTTCAGTCACTGATTCTACCTTAGCACTTGTAATGATTTTGATACCTTTTTCCATCATTCTTCTTACAAGTAAGCTTCTGCCTGGTCCTGATTCATTCATCATGACTCCGTTTGCCATTTCTAAAACAGTGACATCTCTATTTCTAGGGAATAAATCATTAATTAATGGTGCTAAGTAATCAGCTGTTTCACATCCTACTGATCCACCACCAATAATAACGATCTTACGACCTGGGAACGCTCTACCAGCAAGTACATCATCAGCTGTCATCCATGATTTAAACTGTGTAAATGGATTAATAACGATTGGAGATGCACCAGTACCTGCAATAACTTCATAATCCTTAAACTCATTCTTTAACATTTCTAATGTCACTTCTGTATTTAATCTTACATCCACACCTTCAAGTTTATGAGCCATATACTTGATAACGAGTGTTAAATCCTGTTTTGCGATAGGAACTGCAGCTAAGTTCATTTCTCCACCTAACTTATCATCCTTTTCGCATAATACAACATGATGACCACGTTTATGTGCTACAAATGCAGCTTCCATACCAGCTGGTCCACTACCAATGACAAGAACATTCTTCTTTTCTTCTGCTTCTTTAATTGTATCTTCATTTTCAATTTCTAATGATGGATTGATTGTACAAGATACACGTTTACCAAACATGATGCCTGTTAAACAGCGTAAACATCCAATACATGGTCTAATATCTTCTACATGACCATTCATTGCTTTATTAACGAATTGGGCATCACATAAGTTAGCTCGACCGATCATACAGATATCTGCTTTATCATTCGCAATAAGTTCATCTGCAATCCAAGGTTCAGTAATACGTCCTACTGTTGCCACTGGAATAGATACATGTTTCTTGATTTCTTCACTTAATAATGCATGTGAACCCATCTTAGTACCTGGTGCTGGAATAGAACTTCCTCTCGCAATAGTTGTACCACCAGAAACATGAAGCATATCTACACCTGCTTTTTCTAATGTCTTAGAAACATAGATCATATCATTGATATTTAAACCACCATCAGTATATTCATCACCTGAAATACGTACATCAATGATAAAGTCCTTACCACACATCTTACGTACTTCTTCAATGACTTCTAAAGTAAGTCTTAATCTACAAGAAATATCTCCTCCGTATTCATCTGTTCTCTTATTATATAAAGGAGATAAGAAGCCACCTAATAAACCATGTGCATGAGCTGCATGGATTTCAACACCATCAGCTCCTGCAGTCTTTACTCTTAAAGCTGCTTCACCAAACTGTTTAATAATAACCTTTAATTCTTCTTTAGTGACTGAACGTGGTGCTTCTTTTGCATAATATGGTCCTACATTACTTGGTGCGATTAATCTTGGTGTGCCAGGAATTGGGAAAGCCATATAAGCTGGGTGGAATAACTGTGGTAGAATCTTACAATCATACTGATGTACAGCTTCAGTTAATTTTTTCCATCCAGGAATAAAGCTATCATCATGAATAGACATATCTCCTGGTAAATAGATATATGTTGGTTCTACTGTAGTGACTTCAGTAACGATTAAACCAACACCACCCTTTGCACGTGCTGCATAATGTGCAACAAGCGCATCAGTGACATAACCCTTATCAGCTAAGTTTGTACTGATAGGAGGCATAAAAACTCTGTTTTTTACGACTGTTTCACCGACTTTAATAGGTGAAAATAAATGTGAAAATTCCTTCATTGATATATCCTCTCTTTCGTCACCATTATAACACTCCTCTTGTGAATAAAAAATCATGCACATATATAAAAACAGTCATATTTTGCCTTCTTGTAGTTATAAGAAGACAATATATGACTGCTATAAAACAATTTGTATACGCTTACCTTTGTTGGATATTTTAATTTCTTCTTCTGTTTCTAGTTTAATATGTTCTGTATTTAAAGTAATCTTACACTTTTCATCATCATAGATTGTTTCTTCTTCATTAATAAAGTCTTCTAGTATACTATCAAAGTCATGAAGTTTCATTTCTTTTTCTACAGTAGGCGCAAAATTCTTCTTAAAACGTTTTCTATAATTGCTTGGTGATATACCATAGATCTCTTTAAATGCTTCTGTATAAGCCTTAGAATTAGGCATACCACATTCATCTGATATTTCTGATATATTCTTTATTCCTTCTAATAGATCTTCTAGAGAAGCACGAATACGTACACTGTTTAAGTATTTAATAAAAGTAATACCAGTAAACTTCTTAAAGAGTTTAGACGTATAACTTAAGCTAAATGAAAGTGTATCTGCCACATCACCTAAAGTAAGATTTTCATTATAATGTGAGTCTATATATAAAATAGCCTGCATATAGTTCTTATGGGCTTCATCCTGTAAAGGTAAAGAAGACATAGAGAATGAGACCTGAGAAGCAATAGAGAGGATATCCATCATATAGGCATTCAAAGTATAAAGGTTATAGTTTTCCTTTCTAATAAGTTTGAGGATTCCTGATATCTTATTTTTTAATTGATCATAAGCCTGGTTTGTGACAATCATTGTAGAAAAAGCCTCATTACTATTCCCACTCAAAGCGGAAGTCATACGATCAAAATCTATATGTATTGTAAGAATCACTCCATCTTTCTTATGAGAGATTAAATGTATATCTCCAGGAGCAATCATCACAAGTTCACCTTTAGATAACTTAGAAGTAAGCTTCTCTGTCACTATCTGATATTCTCCCTGCAAGACATAAGAGAGCTCTAAACTATTTTGTCTAGAAAAGATATGACGATTAAAACTGTTGATACTTAAAGAGAGAGGATAACCAAACTTCTGTCCTGAAAAATCATAATAACTTGTCATATTCATCATAATAGTAATTCCTCCAGATATTTACCTATTCCATCACAATCACAATCATCACATACTGCATCGGATTGTTCTTTCACATGTTTAAATGCATTACCCATTGCGACACCTGTTCCCGCTTTAATAAGCATAGGAAGATCATTTTCACCATTTCCAAAAGCAATTGTATCTTTTAGGTCTATGTGGTGATACTTCGCAATTCTTTCTAACATTGTTCCTTTATCTACATCTTTTGGTCCTATTTCAAGCCAATAAGGATCAACTAAAGAACATGTATAATCCAGTCCCTGTGTGTCAAAAGAAGGACGTCCAAAATAGACAAACTTATCAAAGATTGTATCAACGTGTATTGGAATATGCAAATGTAGTAATCGAACAAGTAATGATTCATTATAATGAAACATCACTCTTTTATTATTGATATAGACAATAAAGCCATAGTGATGTGCTTTCGCATATTTTCTTACTTTTAGATAATCCTCATAGTTTAAACGTTCATGTTCAAATATCTTATTACCCAAATGATCATGATAAGCTTGGCCATTGATGCAGGAATAGCCACTCATTGGATATTTTTCAAAATGAAGCATATTACCATACTTCTTTAGACTATTAATATGTCTACCACTAGAGAGAATCACACCTATTCCCTTCTCTTGTAGTTTGATGAGTGTTTCTAGTGTTCGTGGTGAGATTTTTTTATAGTGATTCAGTAATGAACCATCCATATCACAAAATATGAGTTTCATAGAACACCTCCTAGAAACTATAATAACACAAAAGGCTTCAAGACATAATTCCTGAAGCCAAAGTAATGAGATATTTAGTAAAAACGATAAGTATGAATGCAATCATGAACGTATGAGTACCTAGTCTTTTATAGAAGAAAGACATACATAGTCCTACAGCTATTTCAATACAGATTGTTCCTATAAGTCCTAAGATACAAATATCATAGAAGAAAAAATCAGTGAGAATAGAAAACAAAACAAATACAACAAGTGTATCTACTATTCTTTTGAACATCATTGTATGATACTTCTTTCTTCCCATTCTGATGATTGTGAAAGTATCTATCTCTATATACTGGAAGATACAGTCAAATACTATTTTTAAATACAAGTAATTAACTAGAAGTGAGAAAACAATATAAATAGGTCTTTGAGGAAAGAAGTATTTGATATCTGCATAATCAATAAAGTTGATATGAAATACTTCTTTACATATAAGAAATAGAATAAAGAGAGAAACATAGTTCTTAATAGTCTTCACTTTGAAGCTTCCCCTCTTCTAGTAAATAGGTATGAGTATAGTGAACACGAGCTAAGCGGTCATGTGATGCAATCACTATACTTTTACCACCTTCTACCAGTGTATTGACCATATTCTCAAATACGATAATACTCTCTTCATCCAAGCCTCTTGTTGGTTCATCAAAGAAAATAAGGTTCTGATCTTCCATCACTGCTTGAATAATACCTACTTTTTGTCTCATACCTATAGAATAATTCTTAAGTATGGAAGAACTATCATAATCTAATGAGTACATATGACATAGTTCTCTTATTCTTTCTTCATTATAGTGATGATTGATAGAAGCAAGAAATTCAAGATTGAATCTTAAAGACTCATTTTCAATAAATCCTGGATTTTCTATAAGTGCACCAATATATGTATCAGGCTTCTTTTCAATAGTGCCTGAATCAGTTTGAATAATATCGCAGATGATCTTAAAGAGTGTAGATTTACCACATCCATTCTTTCCATGTATATAGAGACATTCTGCTTTATTTATTTCTAGATTGATATCTTCTAATACAGTGTTTTGTTTAAAGCTCTTTTTAATATGATTGACTTTCAACATCTTTATTTCCTCCTAGAAGAACATGTAATGATAAGCAAGATTGATAATGATAGGTAAAGTGATATAGAGAATATTTGATTTTCTATTGAACTGTAAGTAAATAATGGATATCTCAAATAGAAATAGAAATGTATAAATAACTGTTATGAAATGACCGTTGTCAAGACATAA
>NZ_FR898837.1:0-5424 GCF_000437715.1 Catenibacterium sp. CAG:290 | reverse complement strand
TGATTCACCTACTGCCTTGAAGGCTGCACAGTGAATAACTGCATCTAATTTATTTTCCTTGAATACTGCTTCTGTCTTATCTTCATCTAAAACGTTAAATTCATAAAACTTTACTTTCTTACCAGTAATTTCATGAATGGCATCTAAGGCTTCTGGTTTTGAATTTGAGAAGTCATCGATGACTACAACATCATGTCCGCTCTGTAGTAATTCTACACAGACATGACTACCAATATAACCTGCACCACCTGTAACTAGTACGTTCATATTATTCCTCCACTACTTTACAACCACCAAGTTTTCTTACTTTAAGTACATGACAGCTGCCTTCTCCAAATAATTTTTCAATTTCTTTCTTATATTCTGGGACAAAGTCATTTTCTACAAATGCCTGAATTGTACCTGCGAATCCACCACCATGTACTCTAGATACACCATGGTCTCCTAATACGATTTCACTTAATGCTAGACCTGCAGAAACTGCCTGATGCTTATAATCAAAGTCTGCATAAACATTCTGTAAGAACTTATAGCTTGAGTTACCAGATTCCTTGATTAGCTTCTTGAATAAGTCAAAGTCATCATTGTTTAATGCTTCTACAATCTGAGGTACTCTAGCATTTTCCTTGAAGAAATGAATGGCTCTTAGAATTTCTCTATCATTCTTGACTGCTGCTCTGACATCAGCAAGATGATCAAAGAATTCCTTTTCATCTACTTCTCTTAAGAATTTCTTACCAAAGTAATGAGCGACATCCTTCATTTCAGTTGGAATAGCACCATAAGCATCTGTTAAATCTGCATGGCTTCCCTTTGTATCAACGATACATAAACTATGATCATATTTAGAGAAGTCTACATCTACATGATTTACAACAGGATGTTCTGTATCCTTGAAATCAATAGAGATAAGTCCACCAACGGCACATGCACACTGGTCCATTAATCCACAAGGCTTACCAAAGTATACATTTTCAGCATACTGACCTACTTTTGCGATAGTGACCATATCGATGCTCATATCATTATATAAACCATCAATGATTGTACCAATAATTGTTTCAAAAGCAGCTGAACTAGATAAACCAGCCCCTACTAATACATCGCTAGTAATGAATGCCTTGAAACCACCGATATTGTAACCTAGTTCTTTAAGTTTAGAGACAACACCTCTGATTAGTCCTTCTGAAGTACCTTCTTCTTCATCCTTCTTATCTAAATCATTTAAATAGATTGGCTTAATATTAAAGCTATCAGAGACAACATTGATTACATCATCCTGTCTAGCGACTACACCAATCGCATCTAGATTGATAGAACCTGCTAGTACACAACCATGCTGATGGTCTGTATGGTTACCTGAAATTTCACTTCTACCTGCAGCACTATAGATGCTGACATTTTCATCACCATAAAGTTCAACGAACTTATCTAATGCATTGGCATATCTATCTTTCTGATAATCTACAAGACTTGCATCTTCATATAAGTCTTTCAACATTTCATCATATTTATTAGTTTTAAATTCTTCTTTTAATAAGCTTGCTTTCATTTTGTTACCTCGAATGTATATACTGTTTCTTCTTTAAATTTTTTATTTGCGTTTAAGATGACCTTTGGATTTTCTTCTTTATGAATACTGTCTGGTAAATAACTTGTTTCAATACATAATGCATCTTGTGGATGCATAGTATATCCATATTTATCTAGCTGTCCATCTAAATAGTTTGCACTATATACCTGTGCTGATGGATATGTAGTAGATACAGTTAATTTAATACCAGTTTCTGGAGAATAAAGTTCTGCTTGATTTTTATCTGTATTAAATACAAATGGATGATCATAACCACGGGCTGTGATTAACTGTGGATGATTGTCTTTGATACAGTCTCCAATCACTTTTTCACTTCTAAAGTCAAATGGAGTATTTGTGACATCTAATAATTCACCTGTATATAATCCATCACCATCAACGCAGCCTACTTCATCAGCATTGAGTTTTAATACATGATTATGAACACTTGATGCATGTCCATTTAAGTTGAAATATGAATGGTTTGTGATATTGATGATTGTATCCTGATCACTTGTTGCTTCATAGCGCATATGAAGTGATGTTCCTTCGATTGTATAATAAGCATAGAAATCTAATGTACCTGGATAGCCTTCTTCACCATCTTTAGATACATAGTGGAACTTGACACCATCTTCAATAAATTCATAATCAAATACCTTGTAAGAGAATCCTTCAATACCACCATGTAATGAGTTTGGACCATTATTAATAGGAACATTATAAGTCTTCCCATTTAATGTGAAAGTTCCCTTCTCAATACGGTTGCATACTCGTCCTACCAAAGCACCAAGATATGTACCATCTCTCTTCTGGTAATCTGATACTTCAGGGAAGCCTAATACACAATCACATGGATTTCCTTCTTTGTCCTTCACTACAGCTTTAAGTAGTGTGCAGCCAAAGTTTGTGACTTCTACATAGAAGTCTTTGTTTTCTAAGCCGATGACAACAATGTCATCATCTAATTCTTTCTTAATTTCTACCATAAGCCCTCCACGAAGCGACTGAATCCTTCAATTCCTTCATCAGTCATTTTATATACACCAGCATCTTCTAATACTGCTACAAACTTCTTAGTGACTTCTACTTCTAGGAATTTATCAACATCCTCGTAGTCACAATTCTTAAGATATTTGTACCAGTCCGCATGCTTCTGTAATGATTCATTTGAATCAAAATCCGCATTACCTAATAGACACTGTTTGATATCTTCTAATTCATTCTTTAATCTTGCAGGAAGAACAGCTAAGCCCATTACTTCAATTAAGCCGATGTTTTCCTTCTTAATGTGGTGATGCTGTGCATGAGGGTGGAAGATTCCTAATGGATATTCTTCAGTCGTACGATTATTTCTAAGTACTAAATCTAACTGATACAATCCATCCTTCATACGTGCAATTGGTGTTACTGTGTTATGTCTTACACCATCTGTATATGCAATGATATCTAGTGATTCATCACTATAATCAATCCATTTTTCAAGGATAACATCAGCCAAAGCAATAATTTTTTCTTTGGAAGTAGAGGTAAGTCTTAGAGTTGACAATGGCCAATACAGCATATCTACCTGTACCTGGTCATGTTCATAACTCTTGATTACTTTTGCATCTTCCATAGGAAAATGATGACGACCGCCTTGGTAGTGATCATGGGTAAGGATAGAACCACCTACGATTGGTAGATCAGCATTACTTCCCAGCATATAATGAGGGAACTTATCTACAAATGCGAATAGATGCTCGAATGTATTGTGATCAATTTTCATTGGCTGATGTTCTTCATTAAATACGATACAGTGTTCATTGTAGTAAACATAAGGTGAATACTGTAGGTAATAGCGATGACCTGCAAGATCTAATGGGATGATACGATGATTCTGTCTAGCAGGATGCTTCATATTACCTGCAAATCCAACGTTTTCTTTACACAATAAGCAAAGAGGATAGTTTGCAGATTTGATATTCTTTGCAGCTGCAATCGCTTTAGGATCCTTTTCTGGTTTAGAAAGGTTGATAGTGATCTGAATATCACCATATTTAACATAATGGTTAAACTTGATATTCTTATCAATACGTGATTTACGAATATAGTTACTACTAATACTTAAATCATAGAAGTAGTCTGTTGCTTTTTCTGGAGATTCATTATAAAGAGCGTTGAACTTATTTACTACTTCACTAGGACGAGGCATGAGGCAGTTCATAAGTCTTGTATCAAATAAATCTTTTTCAGTCACAGAATCTGAAATCATACCTTTTTCTACTGCATAGTCAAGAATATGATCAATGATATCCTGTGCTGTTTCTAATTTTTCATCGATTTCTTCTAGTTCAAATTCATCTAACTGAAGTAAGTCTAGAATTAAATTTGCGGCATAGTACAAGTCATCTGTACCAATCATGCCTTTTTGTAATGCAAAGTTAAGTAATCTGTTGATCTGATGGTTCATTATGGGGTCTCCTTTTTTTATTTTGTTATTTTCTTCACCTACTATAATAAACCTTTTAGTAAAATAATCAATATTTTTTTAATTTTTTTACTAATTTGTTTACTTATTATTTTACTAAAATAAAAAGAGAGAAGTTTTATTAATTCTCTCTGCATGAATTTCTAATAACTAATTGACATGGTAATTGTATTCTACGTGGGTAGCTGATATCCTCTTCTGTGATCATTCCGTGTAATAATGAAGCCCCCATCTCTCCCATCTCACTTGAAGGTGCATAGACAGTAGATAATGTAGGTCGTGTGAAGTTACATGCATCCACATCATTGAATCCCATAATAGACACTTCTTCTGGCACCTTTATTTTTGCATCTAATAAAGCCTGCATAGCCCCCATCGCAAGAGGATCATTGGCACAGAATATTGCGGAAGGTATTTTTCCTTCTTCAATCACACGATTCATGACAGAATAGCCTTCATCTCCTGTCATTTCATGATTAGTTGTAAATATCTCATATTTTATTCCTAGATATTCGCAATATTTAATAAAGCTTTTCTTTCTAGAAATTGTTTGTAAAGACATTTCATCATATTCATTTCTTCCCATAAAACCAATCGTTTCATGTCCCTGTGAATGAAAATAGTTAACTACTTTATACATCGCGTCATCAAAATCCAATGAGATACAAACATTTGTGATCGGAGACAAATCCATATCTAATAAAACAATTCTACTAGATAACTTACTAAATGTATCAAGATACTTCTTTTCAAACTTTCCAATACAGATAATACCATCCACACCTTCTAATACCTGCTTCATATTCATATCATCGTATCTTACTTTTGTCGAAGCCATCTTTTCTTTTCTTAAATATTTCTCTACACCCTGTAAAATAGATAAGAAATAAGTATCTCTAAATTCCTGTTCAAATGTATAACACTGGATAATACCTATATTAAATGTTTTCTTCTTTTCTTTTGATTTTAAGGAGTAATTAAGTTCACTAGCCACTCTTAATATCTTCTCTTTTGTCTCAGGTAAAACCCTCAATGTTTTATCTTCATTTAATACTCTTGATACAGTTGCGATAGATACATTAGCTGCTTTCGCAACATCTTTAATTGTAGCCATTTCTTTTTCCTCCTTAACATTACTATAATAATTAATATATCACAATCTAGATAAAATGAGGTAAAATTTTTAGTAATATTTTAACCAATTTTAATGATACATTATTTTTTCTTTATTTTCATTGTATATATCAAGTATTTTCTACCTTGCCTATAATTTCTTCATTTTTTTATTGACGAGTGTATTTCTACATGTTATTATAGGTGAGCAGTCAAGAAATGGGCCTGTAGCTCAGTTGGTTAGAGCGCACCCCTGATAAGGGTGAGG
>NZ_FR898836.1:0-17457 GCF_000437715.1 Catenibacterium sp. CAG:290 | reverse complement strand
AGACATTATCAATTTCGGTTGACAGTGAAAATTACAGCCATCATTTGTATTGGTTGTTGAAACGTAATCGTTATATTTCTTCAAAGATTTACGCTTTAAGCTTTCATCTTTTTCATTACTATAATAGGCAATACCATCTTTAAGTACAGAATTATATTTCAAATATGAATCCATATAGTCATGTAAACAATAGTTTGTGATATGCGGCTTGACATTAATAATCGTTTCAAAGAATACATTATCCCCACGATTCATTGAGTTTCTTTTCTTATTATTACTTATTGTTCCACCATTGGCAACAAGCTTACTGACACTTGGAGAGGCATGTTTGTCTCTTATTTCTACTTCTGGATGAGTTGTATCAATACTGCAGGCTGTTCCTGTACTGGTTTCTACTAAATAATATCCTAGTGGTAAGTTTTCAAATACAACTTTCGCATTTGTCTCATTAGATGCTTTTGCAGTTTCAGTTGGTAAAATCTTTTTATTCTTTGCATATTCCATGGCAAGAAGGCCAAAGTTACGTGCACCAATTTCATTTTTTTGATCATCTTTAAAAGTGACATAGCCATCATTATTTGTTTCTATATATTTTTTTGCAGCACTTGAATTAATAAATCCATCCCAGGCATCACCATTTCTTATATATGAATAAGCCCCATTGGTTTCATCAAAACTTTCAAGTGTTAAGATTTTAAATATCTTATATGTTTCCCCAGGTTTTACATTTGTAACTGTAACCTTACCGTTTGTATCTACTGCCTCAACAACAGTAACCATTGAAATAACCATCATAAATATACACATAATGGCTATAACTCTTTTCGTTAATTTCCCCATCTTTTTCCCCTTTATGCAACAAAACTATATACTAGTTTTTGTTATCATAACTCATATTTACATGAAAATTGCGACAATAATATAACGCTTTTTGATAAGCATTTCAATGAAAAATAGTCCCTTTTCAAAAAGAGAAACATTGTGACATCACAACAACTATAGAACTTAACTTTTTTTGCCTTTAAAAACGTTAATATATTCGATATAATGGAAGAGAATTAAAAAAGGTGGGTACAATATGTCAGATAAACAAAACAGCACGCTTAATGAAGAAAGAGAACCTCTTTCTAAGGGCTGGATTTTTGCAGGTATTGTTCTTTTTCCACTGATCCCTTTTGTGTTGATATATTTTAATAAACATTTAAAGAAGAAAATGAAGATGATTTTAGGTATTGTTTATTTTGTTTTCTTGTTTGGTGTTTATCAATATGCATGTGTCGCACAGGGACCAGTATTAAGTAGTGTGATTATTCCTGATCAGTATGTCACAGTGAAGCAGGGAGAAACATACCAGATTCATTACAAGACTGATCCTCAAAAAGTAAAAGTAGAATATACACATTATTCATCTCAGTATGCCAATGTGGCAAGTGTTGACCAGAATGGTTTAGTGACAACTATTACTCCTGGTAAGACACGTATTACTTTGACTGCAGGAGATAATCATCATACTTATAAAAAGAAGTATCTTACAATCCATGTGATTGAATAGAGCGTGTTGACGCTCTTTTTTGTTAGGAGGAGGATTATGATGAATAAAGATGTTTATATTATTACATGTTCAAAATGCGATAAAGAGAATAGATATGAAGATTATAGCTGTGTAGGACCAGATCAAAGAGAAAGTATTATTGATGATTCTATTATGACTTATACTTGTCCACATTGTGGAGAAAAGACTTTCTTAAAGCATCCCTTGACTTATATAGATCCAATTCATCATTTTATTGTGCAATATGGACAGGACAAGGAACAGTTCTTTCATGGTGTAGAACAGTTACGTACAACTCCTCTTTATAAAGATTATATTTTCCGTTATACAGATTCATGGTTAAGTTTCAAAGAGAAAATCATGATTCTAGAGAATGATAGAGATGATCGTTTAATGGAACTCTATAAGCTTGCATTAAAGAATGAATTAGATGAAGAAGTGCCTTCTTTATTCTTATTTAATAAAGAAGAAGAGAAAGAACTCGTCATAGCATTGAATCCAAATGGAACACGTGCTTATTTCTTTAATAGAGATTGGTATGATATCAAAGAAGATGATCCTTATATGAAGAAGATATTAAAGTATGATACAAGTCTTATGGTAGATAATACTTGGGCAAAACGGCTCTATGATTATCGTATTAGTGTTTCGTTGTGTGAAGTTCAGACCAAATTACAGGTAAGAACTTATTTGATTCCTTCTTATGATCATGTAGATGTAGGAGATTATGTTTATGTATACGAGAATGGTGAGAGAGTATTGGGACAAGTAATGACTAAGAATTTCAAGAATATTGCGGATGTCCCTGATCATCTTCGTTTTATTGAAAAAGCATTACCAATAGAAACTGAGTATGATAAATACATAAAACACGAATATGAAAATTTACTTCCTTTAAGGGATCAAAGAGTTGAATCATTTTTAGATGTTTTAAATGATTTACGTTTCTATTATTATATAGAAGAAATAGATGAGAATGTATCTAATTATACAATGGACATAGATGGGCTTCATTTAATTCCTCTTTATATAGATCAACAAGAAGCCATAGATAAGAAACCAGAGAATGGATATGTGTTAGTTGATTTATTAACAGATGTATTAAAGATGACCTTTGAGAAAATTGATGGCTATATTATTAATGAGAATAGTTTATTTATATTAGATTCTAAATTTATAGATATGTTTCTTTCTTTTGCAAGACAGAAAAAGACCGAGATCAATTAAGATTTCGGTCTTTTTAGATGAGTTCTACTTGATGGTCACCCAATAGTTTTAGTTGAGAGTTTTCTAACTCTTTTTCACATATGTAGCCTGTGAAATCATCAAGAGTCGCATAAGCATAATTACCATCTTGATTGAGCTTAACACTTTCTCCAACCATATAGGTTCTTTTACTTGCATTGATGGCTGTCTTTTTAGTGAGTCCATCATTTGTTTCATAGGTTGTTACAACATTATGTTCTAAATCAATCCCTACAACACCAATCAATGAGATATCAAAACGATATTTTCTAATTAAATGATTTGTGAGTGCGCCAACAAATCCATCTCTAGCCTGATTGAAGTCTCCTCCTAGGAAGATTAGTCTCACTGTACTATTTTGTCTATAAAGCTGCATAATATCAATCATGTTTGTCACAATAGTAACTGCAATATTCTTCTCAAATATAAGTTTTGCGATTTCTAGATTGATTGTAGAAATATCTAAGAAGATCACATAGCCTTCCTCTAGTAAATTAACTGCTTTAGAGGCAATGATTTTCTTTTCTTTACTATAGAGTTCTACACGTTGTGAGACATTTGTATGATGTAAATTAACGCGGGCATTAATTGCACCTCCATGAACTCTTTTAAGTTTTCCAGCTTTTTCTAAGAGTGTGAGGTCTTTACGAATACAATCTTCTGTGACACCAAATGATGAAGCCAGTTCTTTCACAAATACCTGCCCTTCAATATTCAGTTTAGTAATGATTTGTTGGTGACGTTTTTTTTGTGACATGTTAGATTGCCACTCAAAATGTGATTAAAGATACTCACATCGAGATAATGTAAGTTCTCATGAACATTACTTACTATTTCATCGTGTATGCTTTGGATTGACAAAAATCATATCTACTCACAAGTTCTAGTACACTCCATAGTCGTAAATTCCCAAAATAGCCTTCGGTACATGCTTACGCTTGCGTTTGTTTATGCAACTTCGTAAGTCGTAGCATCTCTCAAATTAGTAGCAGCATTAAAATCTCTGTCTTCGATATAGCCACAGTCACATTTGAACACTCTATCTGAAAGCTTTAAATCTTTCTTGATATTTTTGTAGCAATGACATGTTTTAGATGATGGGAACCATCTGTCGACTATTCGAAGTTCAATTCCATTCTCCTTACATTTAGCTTGAAGCTTTGTTTTAAATTTATAAAACTTCTGTGAAGTAGCTGCCTTTGAAAGATGTCTATTCTTCATCATTCCTGATATGTTTAAGTCTTCAACCGTTATATAAGATGGCTTTGTTTTCACTATCTCTGCGATTATCTTATTGATGTAATCAGTACGAATATTGTCGATTCTATGATGAAGCTTCTGTATCTTAAGCCTTTGTTTTTGGTATATCTCTTTTTTTGAGTGGTCTCTCCTTTCTCTTAAGTTTAAAGAAATAAAGCTCTGCGTTGCAGAGCTTTATTTTAATTTTAACGTCTGCAGGATAAGTGCAAGATTATCATTTGTTAAGTTGCAGTATTCGATTAAATTTGCCAATTTATCGCACTGTTCGCCGTCACCGATGATGTCGAAACGACTGCGCCATATTGTCGGTAAGATTCTATCATCGTTATCAGGGTCGATATTACAAAATGACCGTGTCATGTATTCATAAGCGATAGGATTGACATCCGGTTTAAAGAATGTACAAACACGGTTGAATAACCATTCCGGGTCGATGTTTGAGATAAAACCGTCATATACGTTTGCTGTGGTTTTAGGGTCATATCCAGCCTGAATGAAAGCGTTCCGGCACTGTTCCTGATATGGTCGATATTTTTTACGAAGTTCAGGATTACGCTGGATGTCTTTAGCTTTGATGCATTTAAAGTCAACTTCTGGATGTTCCACATCTAAGAAATGACAGAATGTATTAATCAATTTAATGGGAACAAAGGTCAAAGACTCTTTGTCTGTAAATTTCATGTTATCAAGTATCATGATAATGCTCCTTTCTGAGTGTAATTATTTTCTGATAATTTGATTATACAACACACATCTTCAGAATAGAAGAGGTGTGTTATAAGATAAATTATAATTTATCTCTTGATATGTGCTGTTATAATTGTGTAACTATATGAATTTATAGTAATTATTATATTTTCTATTTCACAATACCAATTCTTACCTTGTTTATATATATTGCAATTCTTATCTAAAACTTTATTTTTACAATATTCTACTACATCATTTGTATTTAATTTTAGATTTTTTATAATTCTATTAATACCCATTTCAGTAGTATGCACTTTATTTATATTATTAAGTAATATTTGTTTATCTTCCATGACTTAATCTCTTCAATAAATTATAATTTGTGATATTTGTTGTGTTCATTTTAACGCTCTCCTTTGAGGGGATTTGAACACATTTAATCACAACAGTCTATATATTTAGTTACTTACATTTTCTCCTTTAAAATGATTTTTTCCTGTCATCTGATTCAATGTGATCTTATAAATATAGCATGTATCTATATAATCCTTATTATAAGGATATGTTTCATAGCCACAATGAGTCAGGATAGACTCCATTGCTTCATCATAAGATTCATGAGAGACAGGTTCAACAATACCTTTACCTATAATAGATGAATAAGAATTAGATACAGTCTTATCTGGTTTACAAAAATATTCGTATAGTGTTTCTGCCTGTATGCCTACATGAGGATTCTCTTTGATCAGGCGAGTCATCTTTCCTTCTCTAGGTGTATAAATATAAAGTACTATTTTATCTTCATCATCACCTATTCCAAAGTTCATTGGAACGATATATGGATATTCGTCATCTTGGAATGCAATATGTAATGTATCAAAATGATGAAGCATCTCCCTTAACTGCTTTAAATCTACTACTGTTTCTGACATTTCTCTCTCCCCTTTTGTATCTATTTTAACACATTAGAGGAAAGAAAAAATGTAAGCGGTTATAAATATTCCAAAATAATAGAAGAAAATATTTAATATTCCTAATATTTGTATCTTATTTGTCTTATAGAACGCTAATAGAATATCAGATATGAGATAGAGAATAAGCCCTATAGCCATCATAAAAAAGCTAAGAGTATTGAGAGTGAAAGCTGTCAAAATAGCTTTTGTAGTAAGCCAGACTAACGCAAATATATAACTAGTAAGTTCTGTTTTGTAAGAAGAGAAATCTACAATCTTATAGTAAGCAAGTATTTCTAGAAGAATCATAGCACATACAGGAACAATTAATTCTATATATGTAAATGGTTCAAAGTGATAATAGAAGAATAAGAAGGCTATATCACCAATTAGGAATGCATTAAGACCATATCTAAATAGTTCCTTCTTACATAAGAGTATGTCTCCAATCATATAGCCTAGTAATGCTGGAAGTATAAGAAGAAATAGTTTTGTTTGATGAGAGAAATAAGCCGTGAGGATAAACCCTAATGAGCATAAACCTTTTGTATAGATGTGATAATGTGTACGCCATGTACATGCCATTATCAGAAATAATAAAATAAATAACACTATCATAATAATTTCCTTTCTGAAATAGTCTACCACAATTCAATGATATGTGCTATAGTTGTGCACAAAGGGGGAAAAGACAAATGATCAAATTAATTGCGACAGATATGGATGGAACATTCCTAGATAATAAGAAGCAGTTTGATAAGTCTTTTATTGATTTATTTTTTGAAATGAAGGAACAGGGTGTACTGTTTGTAGCTGCAAGTGGTAATCAGTATGCCAGACTTTATCAGAAGTTCTTACCAATGAGTGAGGATATGTATTTTATTGCGGATGGAGGCAGTTATATTGCGAAGGGTCCAAATACATTAGAAGTATTTGATATGGACCGTAAGAAGGCATTTCTTGCAATAGAGAGAGTAAAGGAACATTATCCTGATTTTAAGATTGTAGTAGCTGGTGAGAAATACGCTTATGCAAGAAAGAAGGATCATCTTACTAAAGAACTTACTACTTATTATTGTTCAAATAAGTTAATTGATGATTTTGATGAAATTGATGAACCTATTACTAAGATTGCGATACTTGATCCTAGTGGAGATATTAAGAATAATGCAGGAGATATTACTTCTATCTTACCTAGTGGGTTACAGATTATTACATCTGGTAATGAATGGATGGATATTCAAAGAGATGGTGTAAATAAGGGGCTTGGTATGCGTTATATTCAGGAACATGAAAATATTTCTAGAGATGAATGTCTCGCATTTGGTGATCAGATGAATGATTATGCTTTATTAAAGTCTGTGAAGTATGGTTTTGCGATGGAGAATGCAGTAGATGAAATCAAGAAACTTGCTTATGGTATTACTGATTCCAATGAAGATCAGGGATGCTTAAAGATTATTAAAAAAGCTCTTAGAAAAAATAAAGAACAGGCCGCTAACGACCTGCTTTAAAATAGAAATCACAATGATTTTGGATATCAAATGAAGAAAAGTATTTTTCTTCTAATGGTATCCATTTTTTTATAAACATATCAAGAGCTTCTTTTCCATTTCTTTTTTCTATACGCTTAAGTCTGAGTGTTTCATCTATATCTACAAATATAGAAAGATCATAAGCATCTATTAATTCAGGATGACATGAATAAGACCCTTCTATGATATTAATAGGTTTATAAGAGTATAAGGTTCCTTCACTTATAGACATTGTGGAACAATCAAAAGGACGATAAAGGACATCCTGATGATGTTGAAGTGGTTCTAATACTTCTTTCTTAAATCTTTCTCTATCCACATTACCACCTGGTTCATTATAGCGTTCTTGTGTACGCTGATATTCCTGAAGATAGAAGTCATCCATATGAAATATATGACAATCAAAATATGCTTTTAATTTATTTGCAAGAGTTGTTTTCCCACTTCCACATCTTCCATCTATCGCGATAGTGACATGTCCCTTCTGTTGATATATTTTATTTATCTTCTCTATTAAAGCCTGTTCATTATAAGGGAGATACTTGAGTCCTTCTTCTAAATAATGAGCCTGTAAGAGTTCTACTTTGATATCTTTAGTAGAGACTTCTTGAAGTGTTCTATCTCCTTCTTCTGCTTTCCTTAAAATTGTGATATGTGGATAAAAAGGTTTATCATCAAAAGATATATCATGTGTCTTTAATGCTTCTCTTAATGTATTGACATATTCGTCTAATACAGGATTATCTTTAATACCCACCCAATATACCTTCTTGAAATGACCAATACGGTTCAAAGTAATGGTGATTTCAGGAAAAGGAATAGCATGAATAATTTCCATAATTTCATCCTGTCTATCTGTTTCACCAAAGAAAGCTAAAGTCATATGTAGATTATCTAGGTCATAATACTTACCTTGAATCCCTTCTTCCTTTAAAGTATCCATGATTGCCATTAATTCTTCTTTAAAAGAAGAATTAAATGTAAGAGCAATAAATTGTCTCATAAAATTCATCCTTTCTATGATATAATAAATAAGCTATGTGCATGTAGCTCAATTGGATAGAGTATCAGACTCCGGCTCTGAAGGTTGCAGGTTCAATTCCTGTCATGCACGCCAAATATTGAAAAGAGGCAGCTTACGCTGCCTTTTACTATACACTATGCCTGATTCTTTCTATATGTATCGCAAGATAGCCTACTTCTTCGTCTGATATCTTTTCTAGAATCAGCTTTTCTATATAATCAGCGACACGACATGCAACAGCATAGCTTTCTGGGAACTTTTCTTTTGTATAGTCTGTCATGGAGACCTGTACATCTTCTTTATGGTCTAGACGGACCATTAAGAATTTAATATGGTTGACTAAACGAATATAAGCAATAGAGTCTTCATCAATCACTATATTAAATGTTTCTTCAACATAATTGACTGTTTGATGAATAATACTGGCAACCTGTAATGAACGTCCAGGTGGCTGAGAACTCAAAGCCGCATGAATATGAAGAGAAATATAACCAATTTCATCATCGGTGATTTCATAACCTAATCTTCTCTTAATGATTTTTCTTGCTTTCTTAGCCACTTCATACTCATCTGCAAATAATAATCTAATATCACTTGTCAAAGGGTTAGAGATGACCATATCATTCTTAATACGATCGATAGAGAATGCAATATGATCTGCAAGAGGTAAAAGAATCTTAGTATCTATATCACCAAATTCTTTTTCTGCATAACGGATAATTTCATTGGCTATTTCTAAGAAGATAGGATCAACGCCTTGTAAGACATTCTTACCAGTATTCTTCTCTAAACTATAGCATTTAATATTCTTTCCAGGATTCTCAATCACATCTCCTGCTTTTCTTTTGAAGCCTATTCCCTTTCCTAGTAATATAACTTCTTTATTGAGTTCATCTTTTGCGACAACTCCGTTATTGTTTAGCGTTCCAATGACTTCATAACGCTGTTTTTTCACTTTATTCTCCTTCATGTAATATCTGTTTTATTTCTGATACAATAATGACAACATGTGGTCCATAGGTAATTTGAATACCTTCTCCACGCATATATATACCCGCAGCACCTGTTGCCTTTAAGGCTTCTTCATCAACTAATGTTGGATCCTTTAAAGTCGCACGCAGGCGTGTTGTACATGTATCAACATCTAATATATTAGGAATACCTCCTAATGCTTCTACAATAGAATGAGACACAGAACTGTCTACGTCAAGACTTTTCTTTCTAGAACAGTCTTTTTTTGTATGCAGTTGTGTATCTTCTCCTCTACCTACTGTTTTAAAATCATAACGTTTAATCACAAACTTAAAGATTGAATAATAAAGCAAGAAATAAATAAAACCAATTATTGGGACAAAGACCCAGTTTGTTTTACTATTACCCTGTAATATACCAAACAAGAAGAAATCAATCGCTCCTGCACTAAAAGTGACACCTATCGCTATATTTAAAGCCTGAGCCACTGCATATGCACTTCCTGCCAGAAGCGCATGAATCAAAAAAAGTGGTGGTGCTTGAAATAAGAATGTGAATTCAATTGGTTCAGTAATACCTGTTAATATAGAAGTGAGTGAAGCAGAAAGTAATAAACCTCCTGTTTTTTTACGCTGGCTTGGTCTGGCACAATGATACATTGCAAGGGCAGCACCAGGCAGGCCAAATATCATAAAGATATATTCTCCCGAGAAGAAGCGAGTGGCTTCTACACTGAAATGTTTGACATGAGGTGAAGCAAGCTGCGTAAAGAAGATATTCTGAGCTCCATGGATCAGTTGTCCATCCACTACCATACTGCCACCAAGTCCTGTCTGCCAGAATGGAAGATAGAACACATGATGTAATCCAAAAGGAATCAACATACGCTTTATAAAGCCAAATACGAATGTACCTGCATAACTGCTGTCTCTTATAAGTACACCTAAGTGATAGATAGCTTCCTGAATAGGTGGCCAAATATAAAAGAATAGGATTCCTACAAAAACAAATGTCACACAACAAATAACTGGGACAAAACGTGTGCCTGCAAAAAATGATAAGTAATCAGGAAGTCGTGTCATATAGAACCTATTATGAAGATAAGCAACACCAAGTCCTACTACTATACCACCAAAGACACCTATATCTAAAGACTGAATTCCACAGATTGAATTAATCGTTCCTATTCTTACGAAATCAGCAATCTGCCCATTTACAATATAACCATTAATAATTAATAAAGCATTAATAGAGGCATGCATAATAAGAAAGGCAACTAATGCAGAAAAGGCCGCAGTGGCTTTTTCATGTTTTGCCATACCCATTGCAATACCTACCGCAAATAAAATTGGAAGATTATCAAAGACAATATTTCCAGCATTGCACATAATAGTAAACAGTGCATAGAGTGGTGTTCCCTTTCCTAATATAAATTGAAGATGGTAAGTCTGAATCATTGTCTCATTTGTGAATGACTGACCTATGCCCATTAATAACCCTGCCACAGGTAAAACAGCTATAGGTATCATAAAGCTTTGTCCTACACGTTGTAATTTACTAAATAGCTTACTAAACATGATTCCACCTCCTTCTTTTAGTATTATTTATTTTACCATTATATAGTATGAAAATCTAATCATTTTATTCGAACAATTTGTGAGTTTTTCTTACAAAATAGACCTCTTTGTATAATTCTTAAGTTATTTTTAAAAATTTCTTAACTCATATTTATACGATAAATACTACATATTTTGATATTTCTTAATTATTTCTTAAGATTTTTCTTTATTTTTTATTATGAGGTGTTATAATAGAACCTGTCGAAAGACAAAAGGAGAGAGAAAAAATGGATAAGAAAACAAAAGAAATCATGAGTTTCGTATCTAATAGAGTAAGAACTCAGAAGACAATGTTCATTCCTGTGTTTGCTATTTCCGCTTTCGCAATCGTGGGTTATACAGCTGCTGATAGAACAGCACCTGTTGTACATTCAAATACAATTGAAGTTCCTTATGGAACTGTCTTAAAAGCTAGTGATTTTGCAATCTCTGATAACAGAGATCATACTGATACATTAAAAACTAAGATTCATGCTGAATCTTATGAAAAGAACCAGTTAGGAACTTATACTGTTAACGTAACAGTAAAGGATGCTTTCAACAATGAATCAACTAAGACTGTTAATGTTAAGGTTGTAGATAATGAAGCACCAGTTCTTGAATCTAAGACTGATGATGGATTTGTCATCAATGTTGAAGCAAATGGTAGTAGTAATTTAAAGGATTACATCAAGGCAACTGATAATGTTGATGGTGATGTAACAGACTTTATTAATTTTGATAAGGAATTAGATACAACTCAGTTAGGAGAACAGGGAATCAATGCATCTGTTGAAGATAACATGGGTAATATCGCTACTAAGACATTTACATTTAATGTGGGTGATACATCTGCTCCTGAAATGAATTTAAAGAATGGTAATTTCGTAGTAAATTATGGTGATAACTTTGATATCAACAATTATGTTGAAGCAAAGGATAACTATGATATGAATCCTGTTTTATCTGTAGAAGGTGAAATTGATACTAAGAAGTTAGATGGTACTCAGCCTATTAAAGTAACTGCAACTGATGCAACTGGTAATAAGACTGAAAATACTTATGATGTGACTGTAGCTGATATTGCAGCTCCTTCTATTACATTAAAATCTACTGATATTAATGTAAAGAATGGTGATTCATTTGATGCAAAGTCTAATATTGCATCTGCTATCGATAATCTTGATGGTGATGTGACAAGTAAGGTGAATGTAAGTGGTTCTGTCAATACTTCTAAAGCTGGAAGTTATACAGTTAACTATACAGTAACTGATAATGCTGGTAATACAGCAAATGCAAGTGCTAAGGTGAATGTATCTGCCGCTCCATCTAGAGGTGGATACAATGCTGGTGGAACAAGTGCTAAGGGTGGACACAGTGGTATTGTTGGAACTGGTTTATCTAAAGTAGGTACTGCTTATGTATTTGGTGCTTCTGGACCAACAGCATTTGACTGTTCTGGATTCACTTCATGGGTATATAGACAGAATGGTAAATCATTACCAAGAACTGCTTCTGCTCAGTATAGTGGAACTACAAGAGTATCTAAGGATGGCTTAAGTGCTGGTGACTTAGTATTCTTCGCAGGAACTTATAAGTCAGGTATCTCACATGTAGGTATCTATATCGGTAATGGACAGTTTGTTCATGCTGCCAACTCAAGTACTGGTGTTACAGTATCTTCATTAAATAGCGGTTATTATGCATCTCATTACGCAGGTGCTGGTAGATAAGAAGATCGAAAGATCTTCTTTTTTTATAAGGAGATTGTATGAAAAAAGTATTAAAGGTGATTCTAGGAATCATATTAAGTGTTGTACTCGTTCTTGGTCTACTCTATGGTCTTTTTATCTACATGATCAAGTATCATGTGGAAACAGTAGCTAAAGAGTCTTATTATGAATATGAGGTTGTGATGCAGTCAGTCGGAGCGCCTCTATTCTTCAGCAGTGCAGATGGACGTTTGCTTCTTAAAAAGAATGATACGATAATCAATAAGATGGACTTTACATTATCAGATGATGGTGGAAGTATTCGAGAAGATGTATGGAGTGTGAGCTGGTATAAGGATCATGTCGGTGTTGTGATTCAAGGAACTGAACAGGATGATACACTTTATAATCTTTATTATAATGGTAAAACAAATAGTTCTGTTGTAAATGGTCAGGATGAAATAACAACTAAAGGTGATATGGCTAATAATAATGCTGATGAGATTAGAAAAGAATTAAAGATGGTCGCTGATTATCTTCATTATGATGATATAAAATATGGTATCAGTGCTAAAGGATGGATGTATGCCACGGTATATAATAAAGATGGTATCACACGAGATTTGAATTATTATGAAACTCATGAACATGAATATGTTTATGAGGAAACAAAGAATGGTACTACTATAGTATTAGGATTTTATAAAATAGAAAATGGCCAGGTTGTAGATGAACATACAACCGCATGGCATTAAAAAAAGATTCCGCAAGGAATCTTTTTATAGTAGTTCTTTAAGTTTTTCAATAGATTCTTCTGTAGTAGCCCAACTTGTCGCAAAACGTACTACTGTATGCGTATCATCATACTTTTCCCAGAAACCATAGCGTACATGCTTTTCTAGTTCTTCTAGCTTCTTGTTATCTACAATAAAGAACTGCTGATTTGTAGGAGAATCAATATAGAATTCATAACCCTTTTCTTTAAAGATTGTTTTAAGCTTTTCAGCCATATCAATAGCATGTCTTGAAATCTTGAAATAAAGATCATCTGTAAAGAGAACATCAAATTGAACACCGTTTAAACGTCCTTTTGCAAGTAAAGCACCATGCTTCTTAATAAGGTTCACAAAGTGTGCTGGAGTATTATTCTTAGTAAAAACAACAGCTTCACCACATAATGCCCCTACTTTAGTACCACCGATATAGAATACATCAGTAAGTTCTGCAATATCTTCTAGTGTTACATCAGTATCATAAGACATGAGACCATAACCAAGTCTTGCACCATCTAAGAATAAAGGCAAATTATAAGCATGACATACATCTGAGATTTCTTTTAATTCTTCTTTTGTATAAAGTGTGCCATATTCTGTAGGATGAGAAATATAAACCATACCTGGGAATACCATATGTTCATGGTTCGCATCGTTATAGAATGTATCTACTAATTCTTTGACATCTGATGCTTTTAACTTACCTAAATACTGTGGGACAGTGAGTACTTTATGTCCTGTATATTCAATAGCCCCTGCTTCATGAGCAGCTACATGTCCTGTCACTGCAGCGACAACACCTTCATAAGGCTTCAACATTGTATCAATGACTAATTGGTTAGTCTGTGTACCACCTGTAATAAAGTAAATATCAGCATCTTCTTTACCACATGCTTTCGCAATCTTTTTTCTTGCAGATTCAGAATATACATCTACTCCATATCCTGACTGCTGATCCATATTTGTTTCAATAAATTTTTCTAGAATGGCAGGATGTGCCCCTTCTGTATAATCACTTTCAAATGATAACATCTTTATATCCTCCGTTTTTTGTATTCTACACTATTTTAGAAGTGAATACAAATAATGAAAATAATTCAAAAAATATGAAGTAATTCACCCTGATGAATGAGTATATATATGTGTAAGCCACTTATTTCTTGTTGAGAATGTTTTTACATATTAGAAAGATAAGAGAAACTCATTCCAATTCTTACTATTTGATAGGAATAGAAACAGAACTATACTATAATAATCGAAAAGAGGTGATAGGACATGAAAAACAGAACAGTAATTATTAATGGTGTATCTTATACTTGTTTAACTGATGAAGAATACGAAGATTTGCAGACAGTAGCTGCTTATGAAGAAAGAAAAAAGAGTAAAGATTTTAAAACCATTAGCTTTGATGAATTCTTAAAAGACAGAGAAGAAAAGTATGGAGTTAAATTTTGATGTTGAAATCGAACCATACATTATAGAAATTATAGACAACATTGATTATTATAACTATATTAGATTCAGAAACTTCTCTATAGGAATCTTTCTAACCAAAGAATTACGAAAAGTCAAAGGAATAGTTGAGGCCAATCCGCATATCGGCAAAAAGGTTCAAACAAACAAATATAAGTATGTTATGTCAAGTACCAAAGCAGTCTTATATTCTGAAATAATAGAAAATAGCAGAAATATCATTTTCTATGATTACAAACCTTTCAAACAGAATAAAGACCTGTATTAAAATACCTGCCCATGAGCAGGTATTTTAATACTTTAGTGTATGTACTTTATTTAATAATTCTTCTGTTACTTCTTTTGATGGTAATGTTTGATCAATATGTCCAATAGATAATAGTGCTTCTAAACGTAGATTCTTTGGGAAATCAACCATATTTCTAATATAGTCTTCCGTTGATTCTTCTGTAGATGATATTCTATTTCTTCCCTGAATCCAGCAACTGCCAAGACCTAGTGATGAGGCCATGTAATGCATAGTCAAGATGACATTGCTGCAGTCTTCTACCCAGACATCCGTCTTATCTTCATCGCCTAATACTATAATACAAGCACCTGCCCCTTCTAACATCTGACTCCCTGCTTTTCTACATTGAGATAATTGTGTTAACAGTTCAGGATCAGTGACTACAATGAGTTCTTCTGGTTTGATATTACGTCCACTTGGCGCAAGTAATCCTGCTTCTACAATTTGATCCAATAATTCTTTTTTTACAGGTTCTCCTGTATATTTTCTATAACTTCTTCTTTGTTTCAAAAAATCTAAAAATTCCATATAATCACCCTTTCTTTCCCACATTATAACATATTGACATGTGGTGTGGTTTTTCTATAATGAGGGTAAAGGAGCGTGATATTTATGCGTATGTTACGTACAATTGTATTAGATATTCTTATTTTCATTCTTGTGAATGTATTATGTTTCTCAATGCTTTGTCCAAGTATTATAAATAGTGCTATACAGAATGATGAAATTACCCAGGAAATGACCAACAAAGTAATGACTGTCATTAATCAATATACATATCGATTACCACAGATTACAATCAATAAAATACAAGCAGATATTAGTCAATCTGAATCTATGACCGCACTAACAAGTAAATATAGTCAGGCTATTATTAAACAGATGGCTACAGGTGAAGATAATAAAGAAGATATGACACCTTATATCAATAATCTGGCACAGGAATGTTTTGATATTGTTGAGAAGGATACAGATATTACATTACCTAATATATTAAAGACATCACTTACTAAATTAATTTCTTCTGGTTTAGTATCTCAAGGTATTGATCAGTATGTAGATGATTATATTAGTAAACAATCTCCTAAAAGATTGAAGATGATACAGATTTTCTATCAGTTAACACTTGATTCTAATCGAATGATTATGGGTGTTATACTTATTGTACTGTGCTTGATTCAATTGATTGTAGATAAGTTATATGGCCTCACTGCACTAGGTGTAACAGGTGTTTTATCTGGACTAAATGTAAGCTATATTATGCCACTCGCAATTAGTGAAGGGGCTAGTTCTTATTTGAATCGTACAGTCATCTTTGATTCATCAATACTTAGAACACCAGGATTGATGATATGTGGAATATCTGTTGTAGTAGTAATAATCGCACAACTGATCATAAGAAAAACAGCTAGAGGTTAATCTAGCTGCTTTTTGACTAGAACAAATTACCCCCTAGTTGTATTATCTTTAAAAAGCATGGGAATAATATGGGATTCTTAAAGAAGAAAATAAAAGACTATTTCATGCGTTCTTTCTTCAATTTCCGCATCAAACTCTTCTTTAGTAAGACGTACTCTAATTTATTGATTTTTCATGCATAAGACCTCTTTTTCTTGACTTCATCGCGTAAAAAAAGACCTGCATTATGCAAGTCTTGTATCTATTCTCATACTGCTGTTAATAACTGAGGCTTTTTCGAAGAGGAGAAGCTTCTTTTTCTTTTCTACACCAGAAGCATAGCCTTTTAAATTACCCTTAGAACCGATTACACGGTGTGAAGGGATGATTAACGCAATATGATTATGACCAATAGCACCACCAACTGCCTGTGCTGACATTTCTTTCTTGTTACCATATTTTGCGATAGCTTTCGCAATATCACCATAAGTGATTGTTTCACCATAAGGGATGTGCTGGATAATAGTCCAGATCATTCTCTGGAATGGTGTTCCCTGCATCTTAATAGGTGGGCAGAAGTTAGGAACGATTCCATCAAAGTATAGATTTAACCAGGCAATTGTCTGATCAAAGACTGGTAAATCCTGTTCTACTGGTTCCTTTAAGATATCTGCATAGTATTTATCATCTTCAAACCATAAACCAATAAGTGATTCACCATCACTTGCCATAGTAATGTTTCCAATAGGAGACTGGTATTTCTTAATATATTCCATTATTTTTTACCTCCAAAAATAAACAAAAAAGCATTAGCGTACGCAAAAAAGAATTTCTTTTTATACGTATAGCTAATGCTTTGTGAATGACATGCTATAAAATATTCCTTTGTTGGTTGTATTGTAACACAATTATTTCACAAGGTCAATCTTAGACTTCATCTTCCTGCCTGATCTCTGATTCCAATGTGATAATGTCTCAATGTA
>NZ_FR898835.1:5085-11535 GCF_000437715.1 Catenibacterium sp. CAG:290 | reverse complement strand
TGCAGTCTTCTGCCTTACCAACTTGGCTATGGAACCGTCGCAATCGAGATTGCTTGTATACTATACTATGTATTTTGAAATAATGCAAGGGGTTTTTAGAACTTTTTTTCTAAGTGTTTACATTTAATTTGATAAACACAAGGTTTTTTTAAATCAAAAAAAATCACTTTTTTATCAGAAATCCTAGGAGAATGCTTACAATAAAAGAAAAATGGTGATTCTAGATCTAGAATCACCATAAAATATGTTATTTTGCTTTAACTTTTGTCCAGTAGTTACTAAACATTTCTTTAGTCTTAGTATCCTGATAGTTGAAACATTCATCTTTAGGTCCAACACGCATGCTGTAAGCGTTGTTGTTCTTAAATTCTTTCTTTCTTGCTTTTGCAGCTGCTACAGTATTAGTAGTTAAATAACCTACTTCCTGTGTATTTAAGAATGCGTTCTTATCAGAAATCATATAGTTAATGAATTTATTAGCCATATCTGTGTTCTTACAATCCTTAGAGATAACAAATCCATCGAACCAATAGTTAGTACCTTCTTCTGGCATATAGAAGCCCATATCTGGGTTTTCTTTCATGACATCTGCCGCATCACCTGAATACATAACACAAAGTGCTTTTTCACCATTCTTCATGTTATCGATAGAGTCATCTGTTGCATATGTAGGATCCATAGTCTTTCTCTGTTCTACTAACCAGTTGAAAGCAGCCTGAATTTCATTTTCGTTAGTAGTGTTCATAGAATAGCCTAAAGCTTTTAATGCAACCATCATAGAGTCTCTTTCAGAGTCATACATATAAAGGTTACCCTTATACTTAGTATTACGTAGGATTTCCCATCCTGCTTTTAAATCTTCTTTTGTAACCTGTGTTTTGTCATAAACGATACCTACGTTACCACAGAAATATGGTACCCAGTATTCGTTGTTTGGGTCAAACTTCTGATTTAATACTTTAGTATCTAATGATTTCTTATTTGTAATCTTAGACCAGTCAATCTTCTGTAAAAGATTTTCTTTGATCATACGTTCAATCATATAATCAGATGGTACTAATACATCATACTGGTTACCACCCAATAATTTAGTATACATTGATTCATTAGAATCGAAAGTTTCATAAATAACCTTACAATCATATTCATCCTGGAATGCCTTAATAACGTCCATATCAGCATATACACCCCAGTTGAATACCTTTAATGTGTGTTTATAGTTTTTAGACCCACACCCAGTCATTAGGCCACAGATAACTGCAACGCAAAGTAAACCTTTAAATAGCTTTTTCATTTTTTACCCCTCTCTTTTTCAAATAAATATATGGTACAAAAGTGCCTAATAATACCCCAATTAAAATAACTACAAGAATAACTGTAGATAATGCATATATACTCGGATCAACACGTTTAGACATGTTGTAAACAACGATAGAAATATTTTCTACACCATTACCAGATACAAAGTACGAAATGATGAAATCATCAAAACTCATAGTAAAAGATAAAAGTGCTCCTGCAAAGATACCAGGCTTGATCTGAGGAATGATGACCTTAGTCAATGTTTGGAATGGTGTTGCCCCTAAATCCATTGCCGCATCTGCTAGATTGTCATCTAACTGTTTGACTTTAGGATAAACATTCGTAATCACATATGGTGTACAGAATGCAATATGCGCAAGCAACATTGTCATATAACCCTTTTCAAAGTTCACAAAGCTAAATAACAACATTAAAGAAATAGCTGTAACAATTTCAGGGTTCATGATTGGCAAGTTATTGACCTGCTGTACAAGAGTTCTGACAGTCTTCTTAGATTTAGATAATGCAATAGCTGTGATTGTTCCTAAAACAACTGAGCAGATTGTCGCAATGACTGCTATACTAACTGATACAAAAATCGCATTTAATAGCTGAGTGTTATTAAATAACTGTACATACCAGCGTCCTGAGAAGCCACCAAAATGTGATAAAGACTTCGCGCTATTAAATGAGAAAACTGCCATAATAAATATTGGGAAATAGAGGAAGACCATACATAGTGAAATAATAATCACTTTACTGAGCTTTTTTTCTTTTCGCATTAGTAAGTCCTCCCTGTTCAATTTCATTATTTGTCTTCTTTTCAGCACGATAGATGAGTGCCATAGAAATAATGACAATCACACCTAAGATGAGTGATACAGCACTACCGAAATGCCAGTTACCTACAGTAATGAACTGGTTTTCAATGAAGTTACCAATTAAAGAGTACTGTCCTCCACCTAACATCTTTGGAATAACGAATTCACTGATAGCTGGTAAGAATACCATTGTGATACCAGTTAATACACCTCCAAGTGATAGTTTAAAGGTGATTTTAAAGAAGGCTGTAATTTTATTTGCCCCTAGGTCATAAGCTGCTTCTACAAGTGAAGGATCCATGTTAGTTAAAGATGTATGGATTGGTAGAATCATAAATGGGAGGAAGTTATAAATCATCCCGATTGCAACTGCTCCATCAGTATATAACATTCTAAATGATCCTAATCCTAGCATTCCTAGGATGTTATTTAAAATACCGTTTCTAGATAAAATAGAAACCCATGCATAAGTACGCATTAAAAGGTTGATCCATGTTGGAATAGTAATCAACATAATAAGAATAGTCTGAGTATGCTGTTTACACTTAGATATCATAAAAGCGACTGGATAACCAATTAATAAACAGATTAATGTAGTAAGTAATCCAAGTCCAAATGATTTAATCAATACCTGGACAAAGATTGGATCAAAGAATTTCGCAAAGTTAGCGAATGTAAATTCAAATGTCTTGATTGCGGATGCCTTTTGTGTAAAAGCATAGAATACAATCAACACCATCGGCAATACAGTTAACAGGAATAGAAATAGGACATAAGGTGTAATGAGTTTTTTATACTGTTTCATTAATAAGTACCCATTGGTTCCATGACATGAATATCTTCAGGCCAGAAATCTAAATCTACTTTCTTTCCTACTTCTGTTAAATCTGTTGTATGAATCTTATAGTCCTGATTTTCTGTACGTACCATGATTTCATAGTGTACCCCTTTAAAGATAACAGATACGACTTCACCTGCAATTTTACCTCTACCTGGTTCTACAATATCTAAGTCTTCAGGACGTAATACAATATCTACTTCCTGACCTTCTTCAAATCCTTTATCTACACACTCAAACTGCTGACCATGCCATTCTACAAGGTAATCCTTAATAAAATGACCTTCTACAATATTAGATTCACCAATGAAGTTGGCTACAAATCTATTTTCTGGTTCATTATAAATATCAATTGGTGAGCCAATCTGCTGAATTAAACCTTCATTCATTACGACAATCTTATCAGACATAGTAAGTGCTTCTTCCTGATCATGAGTGACATAAACGAAAGTAATGCCTACCTGCTGCTGGATCTTCTTTAATTCAATCTGCATTGTTTTTCTTAGTTTTAAGTCTAATGCACCTAATGGTTCATCAAGAAGAAGTACTTTTGGTTCATTAACAAGAGCTCTTGCAATCGCAACACGCTGCTGCTGACCACCAGATAACTGAGAAATGTTTCTTTCCTCAAAACCCTTTAAACCTACAAGTTCCAACATTCTTCTTACTTTATGATCAATGATTTCATCAGGCATTTTCTTAATATGCAAACCAAATGCTACATTATCATAAACATCCATATGTGGGAATAAAGCATACTTTTGGAATACTGTATTTAATTCTCTCTTATATGGTGGTACACCTTCCATGTTCATACCATCAAATAATACAGTACCTGATTCAGGTTCTTCAAACCCTGCCATAATTCTTAGTGTAGTTGTTTTTCCGCATCCACTTGGACCTAGAAGTGTAACGAATTCATTTTCATAGATGTCTAAGTGAATTCCTTTTAGGACGACCTGACCATCAAATGATTTAGTCAGATTATCTAATTCAATAATTTTCTTCATAAAACTCTCCTCATTAAAATAGTGGTGGTGTAGAAATCCAGATCACTCTCGCCTTTCTTTCCCACTGATTCTCTAAATAATGTGCACGTGTGCCCTTCAAATAAAATGTTTCACCCTTTTTAACAATCTCTTCTCGCATCCCATAATGAAGAACGACTTTACCTTCTAATACATAACCAAACTCTTCTCCACCATGAGGCTCCATCTTCATTGAACGTTTACCATTTTCTAGTTCAATAAGAATAGGTTCCATCTCATTTTTCTGAGCATTTGGTACGATATAGTGAATGATGTAATCATCCTGTTCATTCACAAAAAAATCCTTCTTGCCAAAAACAAGCTGTTCATCCTCCTGCTGATCAAAGAAATCATGAAGATTAGTACCTAATGCTTCAAGAATATCATCAAGTGTTGCGACAGATGGTGATGTTAGATTTCTTTCAACCTGGGAGAGGAAACCTTTTGATAATTCACTGCGGTTTGCAAGTTCCTCAAGAGTTAAGTCGTTTGCAAGACGCAGCTGTTTAATTTTCCTTCCGAGATCCATCTAATCCTCCCTGTTTTATATAATTAACTTTTTGTTCACTTAATCAAACAATGATATTATACACGCTTATAGTAATCTTTCAACCTCTTTTTTAAACTTTTTGTTTTATATATTAAACTTTCACAACAAAAAAAGAACATTCTTACAAATGTTCTCTTCTTTTTGTGGATTTTCTAAATGCAGCCTTTAAAGTCTCATCATCATTATCACGAATCGCATTTTTTAGAATATCTAACTGCGCTTCAAATCGTTCAATAGAAGCAAGCAAATACTGTTTATTATTCATAAACAATTCATCCCATAAGTCTTCATTAATATTCGCAATACGTGTGAGGTCTCTAAATGAGTCGCCAATATACTTTCCTGTCTCATATTTCTGATCATCACTATTCATAAGTGATACAGCCAGACAGTGAGGTAACTGAGAAGTAAATGAGATAATTTCATCATGTGCTTCAGGAGACATGATCTTAACTGAACGAAAGCCTAACTGCTTAGAGAATTTCTGAACAAAATCTATAGTAGATTTCTTATTATCATCATGATAGACAATAATGAAGTTTGCATTCTCAAATACCTGTTTAGAGGCATATTGATAGCCTTTCTTTTCTCTACCCGCCATTGGATGAATAGAAATATATTCTACATCGTCTGGAATGATAGAAAGTGCTTCTCTTAAGAAATAAGATTTAATTCCTACAGCATCTGTGACGATACTTCCTGGTTTAAATTGATTGTTTTTAATAAAGTCTAAGACAAGACTTGGGTAAAGGCAGATGATTGTAAGGTCTGTTTCAGGAATAATATCCTTTCCATCTAGATAACCATCAATAATACAGCCCTCTTCTTTAGCCATATCTAGAGTCTGCTGGTTTGTATCGATACCATAGACTTCATAACCCTTCCCTTTAAGTGCCTTAACAAAACTGCCGCCAATAACGCCTAATCCTACTACTGTAATTTTCATCCACGTTTTTCCTCAAGCATCTTTAATTTATAGTCAATAAGTCTTTCAGAAAGGTCTACATAATAAGCATGTGGGTATTCCAAACGGAATATTTCATCCCATAATAACGTGCCCTGTTTTTTAACGTTTTCTCTGATTTCTTCAAGTGTCTTTTCTTCATATACACATTCACCATCTACAAAGACAGGTTTCTGTAATTCAAAGAATGTATAAGACCCACCTATTAATGTTTTATTCTTCCATTTATCATACTGAGAGTAGATAGTGAGATTCTTTTCTGGATCAATTGTTTCATCCGCAAACATTACAATATCCGCAATGGCTTTATTTGTTTCATTCTCTATTAAACGATAGACCTTCTTATAGCCTGGATTAGTAATCTTTTCTTTATTTTCTGAAATCTTGATTTTAGGAACAATCTGACCATCCTTTTCCATAGCCGCCATCTTATAGACTCCACCAAATACTGGAGAAGACTTAGATGTAATCATGTTTTCCCCTACACCAAATGAATCAATACGTGCACCCTGTTCAAGCACAGAACGGATTAAATATTCATCTAGCGAGTTAGAAATAGATATTTTAGTATCAGTTAACCCAGCAACATCAAGCATCATTCTTGCTTTCTTAGTAAGATATGCGATATCTCCTGAGTCAATACGAATACCAGCTAATGTCTTACCCATTGGCTGTAATACTTCTTCTGCAACTCTAATCGCATTTGGAATACCGCTCTTTAATGTATCATATGTATCTACTAAGAGAATACATGAATCTGGATAGATTTCGGCATAGGCTTTAAATGCATCATATTCAGTGTCAAATGACTGAACAAAAGAATGTGCCATTGTGCCAAGTACTGGAATACCAAAAGCTTTACCTGCTGATACTGTAGCAGTTCCTGCTGCTCCACCAATATAAGCGGCTCTTGCGCCATATGTTGCACCATCATATCCCTGTGCTCT
>NZ_FR898835.1:0-5063 GCF_000437715.1 Catenibacterium sp. CAG:290 | reverse complement strand
CTGTGCTCTTCTTGCCCCAAATTCCATAACAGGACGGCCCTTAGCTTCCTGTACAATTCTATGTGTTTTAGTCGCAATCAATGACTGATGATTGATTGTCACTAAAAGGAATGTTTCTAATAGCTGTGCTTCAATCAATTTTCCTTTAACAGTGACTAATGGTTCATAAGGGAATACAGGTGTTCCTTCAGGGACTGCCCAGATTGTACCATCGAACTTGAAATCAGCTAAATAAGACAAAAATTCTTCATCAAACATATTTAAAGTACGTAAATAGTCAATATCGCCCTTTGAGAAGTGCATATCTTTGATTGCTTCAATCAACTGTTGTAGTCCTGCCATGATGACATAACCACCATTATCAGGATTCTTTCGATAGAACATATCAAAATAGGCAATTTCATCCTTTTTTCCCTGTTTAAAATAATCATATGACATTGTTAATTCATAAAAGTCCATGACAAGAGTTATATTTCTTGCATCACTTACTGTACTATTTCCCATATTGTAATCTCCTAACTTGTTTGTTTTTTATCATACTATCATTATACAAAAAGTAAAGTGATTTGTCTTTTTTTACAAAACTTACACACAAGAAAAAGAAGACTATGAAGCCTTCTTTGCCATTTTCATTAATGCATCTTTTGCCGCATGCTGTTCTGCACGCTTTTTACTTGTTCCCTTGCCAGTACCTAAAATCATATCATCTAAAATAACTTCAATGACAAATTCAGGAGCATTGGCTGGTCCAGTTGAACTCTTCACATGATAACTGACAGTCTTACGGTCATCTGACTGCACTAATTCCTGCAATTTAGTCTTATAGTCAGTGATATCATCAAATTCATTTACTTCATTGACATGTTTGAAGATTGTCTTTTCAAGAATACGAATCACCTGTTCTTTACCACAATCTAGATAAAGCGCACCTATAAATGATTCATAAATATTTGCAAGAACACTTTCACGATGACGTCCACCACTCTTTTCTTCACCTACACCTAAATAAAGAAGTTCACCTAAATGAAGTTCTTCGGAAAAGCGTGCTAAAGATTCTTCTCTTACAAGCTTAGAACGAAGCTGTGTTAACTGTCCTTCTTTATATTCTGGATGTAATGCAAAGATGAATTCTGATACAAATAGCTGTAATACAGCATCTCCCATAAATTCTAGTCTTTCATAATCAGGAATATGAGCATTTGATTCATTGGCATAAGACGAATGAGTAAATGCTTCCTTATAAAGACCAATGCGTTTAAAAGGAATGTTTTCTTTCTGTAAGAAATCTAATATTTTCATTATTGAAGTCCTTCTTTCATACGACCTACAACATCTAAGTCTACCATTCTATATACAAGTTCCATCGCATTAAAAACTGCCTTGGCATCTGAACCACCATGTGCTTTTACGATTGCTTTTTCAAAGCCCATAAATAGAGCACCACCCACTGATTTATAATCAAAGCGTTCTTTCAAAGCATATAATTGAGGTTTTGCAAATAAGGCACCAATCTTTCCTCTTAATGTCGCAAATAATGATTCTTTCATTGCCTTCATAAGAAGAATAGCTGCACCTTCTGATGCTTTTAATGCGATATTCCCACTAAATCCATCTGTCACAACAACATCAATATCCCCTGATAATAATTCTCTACCTTCTATATTACCCGTGAAGTTGATCTTATCACAGTCTTTTAATAGTTTATAAGCTTCCTGATGCATTTCATCACCCTTATGATCTTCTGCACCAATATTAAGTAAAGAAACCTTTGGATTTTCCTTATTTAATACAAGCTTGCTATATAATGAGCCCATTACCGCAAATTCTTGTAGCTGTTCTGCTGTATTGGTCGCATTAGCACCAACATCCATCAAGCATGTACTATTACCGCTATATGTAGGAAGAGTTGCCATTAAGCATGATTTTTCTACGCCTTCAATACGCTTTACAAACAACATTGAAGCAGTATAAAAAGCACCTGTAGAACCACATGATACAACTCCATCTACTTCATCCTTACGGGCCATCATTAAAGCCTTCACCATTGAAGATTCTTTCTTTCTTCTTACACCTAATACACTATCAGTCATTAATACAACATCACGTGCATCTACAATATGAATAGAATTAATAGATTCCAAAGCTGTTAATTCTTCTTTTTTACCTGTCACGTATAATTCAACATCTGGATGCTTTTCTGCAAATTTCCTGCAGGCTTCCACAACAGGTGCACTACCTAAATCTCCGCTCATCGCATCGATTGCTAATTTCATAAAAATCACCTCGTCAGTTACATAATATCATAACTAATCAATATATTCATTCCCTTTTTTTATCTTTTTCTTGATCATCTCAATATAGTTTTCATATTCCCCATACTTATAATAATCATGAATCATCTTAATTGCATATCTTCTTGTCTCTTCTAGAATATTCATATCCTTAAAAATATCACCCATCATAAAGGCTGGAAGACCGCTCTGCTTATCACCTAATAGTTCTCCTGGTCCTCTTGTTTTTAAGTCATATTGTGATATTTCAAATCCATCATCATGTTCTTCTAGATAGTGTAGTCTTTCTTTCGCTGGCTCGTCCTGTGCAACAGACAACAGAAAACAATACCCCTGTTGGTTTCCTCTTCCAATACGACCACGCAACTGATGAATAGAAGATAAGCCGAATCTTTCAGCATTATAAATAACCATCATATTCGCATTGGGAACATCAACCCCTACTTCTACCACTGTCGTAGAGACTAGAATTTGTATTTTATTATTTTTAAAATCCTGCATCACTGCATTTTTTTCTTCATCTTTTAAAGAACCATGAAGAAGTCCTGTTTGATAATGTCCTTTAAAATAAGAAGACATTGCTTCATAAATAGTCAAAGCACTTTTTAATGGAAGATCTTCATTATCCTCAATCAAAGGACAGATGACATAACATTGTCCACCTTGAGCTAAATAATCTTTTAATTGCTTTAAGAAAGGCTTCATAGAACTGCCTTCAAAATATTTCGTTAAGATAGGTTTTCTACCTTCAGGTCTTGTTTCTATACTTGAAACATCCATATCTCCATATAAACTCATTGCAAGTGTTCTAGGTATAGGAGTCGCACTCATGACAAGGAAGTCAACACCTTCACCTTTTTGTTTTAAAGCTTTTCTTTGTTTAACTCCAAAACGATGCTGTTCATCTGTTACTACAAATCCAAGTTTTTTATAATGAACGCTCTCCTGGAATAATGCATGTGTCCCAATCACTAGATCAATAGAACCACTTTCTAAACCTTCATAGATTTCTTTCTTTTCTTTTAAAGTGAGTGATCCTGTGAGTAATGCAATACTCATATCATATGCTTCAAACGTCTTTTTAAGCTTACTATAGTGCTGTGTTGCGAGCACTTCAGTCGGTGCCATGAGAGCCCCTTGATAACCACTTAAATAGTTCGCATATAACCCTATAGCTGCCACAATTGTCTTACCGCTACCTACATCTCCCTGTAAGAAACGATACATAATTGTTGGATTATGAAGATCTAATAGTATGTCTTTAGCACTCTGTTTTTGATCTTTCGTTAATTTAAAGGGAAGCGTATGAATAAAGGCATTGACTTCATCTAAAGAAAAATCCTTTGCATATCCTACTTCCTGTTCTCTTTGCATTCTGCGATAAGAAAGAGCCAGTTCAAAGTTTAAGAATTCTTCATATTTAAGTGTTTTAATTCCCTTTTGAAGCTGTTCATGATTCATTGGAAAATGGACTGCATAAAGCGCTTCTTTCTTGCTCATGAGATCAACTGTTTCTCTTATCTCTATAGGAAGCCCATCTTCAATAGATATATTCATCCCTAATACTTTTTTAACATATTGGGAAAAAGCATGACTTGTGAGACCATCTTTTAATGAATAGACAGGTGTAATACCTGATAATTGATCTAGATTCTTTAATAATATATTAGAAGCAGTGAGACGATTCCCTTCTACCTTACCTTGTAATGTAACGATACGATTAAGTGTTAAATGAGGGCGAAGAAAATGTCGATTAAAGATCGTGACTGTATAGTCATTGCCTTTAATAGACGCATTGAATGTCATACGGGAAAAACGTCCTTTGTAAAATACTTTAGGACTACTTATGATAACTCCCTCTACACAGCATTTATCTTCTACAGGAGGCCATATTTCAGTCACTTCATCATATTTATAAGGATAATGATAAATAATATCTTTTAACGTACCAATAGAGGAAGCATGTAATAAATCTATTCTATTTTGACTTGTTGTTACTTTCTTTAATTCTTCCATAAAAACACCACTTCCTTGATTAACATATACATTTTATTAAGTATATCATATAATAGTTGAAAGGAGAAAAAATATGAAAAATATTGTATTTGATTTAGGTCGTATTCTATTAGACTATCAGCCTTTAGTTTGGCTGAAAAAGAAGAACTATACGCATTATAATGAGTTATTTGAAATCATCTTCCAGAATCCTTTATGGGTTAAGCTAGATGAAGGAACCATCACAAGAGAAGAGTTTACAGAAAAATTAATCAACGAACATCCTGAACTTGCATTGGATATAGAAGAAATCATGGAAGAATGGATTGAATTACTTCTTCCTATTGAAAATAATATCAAGTTGCTCTCTCCATTAAAGAAAAAAGGTTATCACCTCTATATTATTTCTAATTTCCATTTAGATGCATATAATCGCTTCTTAAAGAAACAGGATTGGTTTACTCTATTTGATGGAGCTATTATTAGTGCCAAAGAAAAGCTAATCAAGCCTGATTTAAGAATCTATGAATTATTATTAGAACGTTATCAGTTAAAAGCAGATGAATGTCTATTTATTGATGATTCTCTTGATAATATTAATGCATGTAAGAACGTCGGCATGGATGGTATTCATTTACCTGATTATTCAAAACTTGAAGAAGAATTAAAAAAACATCATATTATCTAAAAAGAAACGAGCCCACGCTCGTTTCTTTCATTACATATCGCAAAGACCTTTGGCTTCTCCGTATACTGAATACCAATCATTATTGAAAT
>NZ_FR898834.1:0-1449 GCF_000437715.1 Catenibacterium sp. CAG:290 | reverse complement strand
TATGATTACGATAGTAGAAGAAAAGGATGCAAAGTTTATAACTCATGCAGGATCATTTCATGCAGATGATGTTATGGCGACAGTCCTATTAGAAATATTATATGAAGATATTCCACTTGCAAGAGTTGCAGAAATTGATGAAAAAGATACAGATGCATTTGTCTATGATATTGGTTTGGGTAAATATGATCATCATCAGGATGATAAAGCAAGAAGAGATAATGGAATTGCTTATTCTTCTGTAGGACTTATATGGCGTGACTATGGCATGCAGATCCTTGAAAAATTAGGAATTCAAGAATATGTTGAAGATTATTATTATGATATAGATGATCAGATCATCATGCCTATTGATGCATTGGATAATGGAGAAGGTGAACGCATTTCCATGACCATTTCATCTGTCATTTCTATTAGTAACCCTTTCTGGAATTCACCTATTAGTGGAGACGAAGCATTTTTAAAATCAGTTGATTTCATGAGAATGGTATTTAATGTATATATTGAATATTTAAAGGATGTTTATAATAATAATGAACTTGATTGGGATGATGGTTATGACTGGTTAGATCAGGTGATGAAGAAGATTGTCTTAGATAAAGCCAATGAAGCGAATTGTTTCATCTTTAATGAAGAAGGTGATGCCATAGATATGTGGAAAGAATATGGTGAAGAAATCATCACTTATTATAATAAATCAAGTAAACATGCGGAATTAGGTGTATATGATGTGAATAAGATGTTTGTGCAGCCACTTTCTTTTGAACGTGAAGAAACAGATGAAGTCACTGCTTATCCAGTAGAACAGCTCGCTATCTTAATGGAACATTATCATAAAAATGGTGAAGCATTACTTAAAGAGATATTTGATACCTGCATTCATTCGGAAGTAAGTAGAATTCAAGGAATGGATTATGTTGAAGCACAAATTGACTTATCAGAACATCATATTATGATTCTAGAACAGTTTGTCCCATGGAAAGGTACGTTACTTAAATCAGAAAGCAATAAAGTGAATGATATCTATTTAACTGTGTTTCCATCTCAAAGAGGAGGATGGAACTTTCAGGGCGTTCCTCTATCGCCAGCAAGCTTTGATACACGTATCAAAGTTCCTGAAGAGTGGTGTGGAAGACGTGATCAAGAATTAGTAGAACTTACTGGAGTAGAAGGTGCACGCTTTATCCATCCAGGAGGATTTATTGGTGGTGCTGAAAACTTTGAATCTATCATGGAACTAGCACAACGTATTGTAGAATATACTGAACAAAATAAAACACATTAAACTATTAAACAGGGCTGTCTTATGTGATAAGATAGCCTTTTTTTGATGAAAATAAACAATATAAGAGATTTTAAATATTTTTTATAAAAAAATCAAAAAACTTTCAAAAAACACTTTACAAACGAGCGGATATTGGGTATTATAGACAGGCAGTCCGGGAGACG
>NZ_FR898833.1:0-39058 GCF_000437715.1 Catenibacterium sp. CAG:290 | reverse complement strand
ATTTTTAAATCATAAACTGCACAATATAAGATGCAAGTATGGCTGCAACAGCCACAAATACAAGACCTTTTCCTTTATAACTAAAAAATACTGCAACTAGAATACCTGCACATGATTCTACTAAGTTAGGTGTAGAGTTAAAGACACCTGGGAAAGTCAATGCCCCTAATACTGCATAAGGCAGATAATAAAGAGCTGAATTAATAAACTTAGATGTAATCTTCTTTCTAAAGAAAGTAAGTGGTAGAAAACGAGGCAGATAAGTAAAAAGTGCCATCACTAAGACAGCTAGTATCTGAGATCTTGTCATGCTTCATCCTCCCTTGGAAATAACCAGGCTCCCATACATGTCGCAATGAGTGTTGCACTAATAAGACGTACACCAGTACTCATGACATTAAATAATGGCACATAGGTAAAGAGTGTATGGACTCCAATAGAAATTAATACCACTATAGTGACTGGTATTGAATCCTTCATTGCAGGGACAATAAGAGCTAAGAACATACCATATAAAGCAATTCCCATAGCACCCTGCAGTGCTAAAGGCAATAAGCCCATAATAAATTCTCCGGCAAGAGTACCTCCTACCCATCCTATAATAGGTGTTAGGATAAAGCCTAGCATAAACTTAAATGTAAGTTTACCAGGTTGCAGACTAGCTAACGCAAATGTTTCATCTGTAATTCCAAAAGAGATGATCATACGTTCTATTGTATTCATCTTTTCATCAATCTTTTGCGATAAAGAGAGACTCATTAAGAAATATCTAAAATTAATCAACAATAATGTAATCGCAATCTCTAAATAAGTGCTATCAGATAAAATTAACTGTACTCCTGCAAACTGTCCTGAACTAGTTAAGTTTGTAAGAGATATAAAAGTGGCTAGTCCTAGAGGCAAGCCACTTGAGACGCATAATACTCCAAAAGAAAAGGCAACAGGGAAGTATCCTAATGCAATTGGAATACTTTTCTTCATTCCTTTCATTATTTCATTCATATTTCATCACCAGGAGTATCATATCACAAATAGAACTCAAAATAAGTGTTCTATTATGAATTTTCTAATTTCTTCTTGATCATCACAGACGTTATAGAATGGTTTACGACAATCCAGTCTTTGAATATCTACTGTACGTAAATCAGTTAATTGCATTCTAGAATGTGTAATCATCCCATGCTCATCTAGGACTGTTAAGTCCTTTTCAAAGTGTGGATTGACTGGTGATGATTCTTTTTTTATGGATGTACAAAGTATAATTAACATCTTATAGCCTAAATCTTTTACAACATAACACCAATGCCCATCCATGAATTCCTTAGGAAATCCCCTACCGATATTAAAATAAGCCATCTGATGTTCTTTTGGACGCTTATGGACATGATAATAAGTATCCGATGGTGAACCATCCTTTACAAGTGAACAATAGAAATAAGATAACTGACTTGTTTGATGTAATAAAGAACGTGAATACTTCTCTGCATCATATAAGCCACTCTCATCTAACTTCTTTAAGTATTTCTTCATTTCTTCAATATTTCCTTCTAGATCTTCTTTCATAAAAAATCCCCTCCTACTTATATATATACTTTTAATTTTTTTATATTTCTCCCTAATTTATATATAAAGTTATATATAGTTTTCATATTTTTAAAATATCAATATTTCCAATTGATTTATCCTAATTCACGTATATAATATTCACCGTTAAGATAAAGTGATAGATTATAAAGCGCCAGGACTTATATAAGTTGACGAGGACTAGATTAATCGAATGATTCGGCGGATGGTCTAGAGGCATAGTACTGCCTAAGCGATGAACAAAAACATTGAGTGATCAATGAACAGATTTCATCAGGTACTCCTTTGTTTTAACGTTTTTATTCCACAAAACAAGGAGGACAAGATTATGTGTGGTATTACAGCTTATTGTGGCAATGGTGAAGCCCTACCTTTCTTAATGCAGGGGCTCGCAAAATTAGAATATAGAGGATATGACTCTGCAGGTGTAACAGTATTGAATAATGTACTTACAACTGTAAAATGTAAAGGTCGTTTAAAGAACCTTGAAGAAAAGTTAAAGGATCATGATATGACTGGTCATGTAGGTATTGGTCATACAAGATGGGCAACTCATGGTGTCCCTTCTAACTTAAATTCACATCCTCATACAAATCCAAGTAACACTATCTCTATTGTACACAATGGTATTATTGAAAACTATAGAGAATTAAAGGATATTTTGTTAGAAAAGGGTTATTCATTCCAAAGTGAAACAGATTCAGAAGTTGTTGTTATGTGTTTAGACTATTTCTATGAAGGAGATCTTCTAGAAGCAGTAAAGAAAACATTAAACTGTATTGATGGAAGTTATGCTTTGTGTATTGTTTCTACAGAACACCCTGATGAAGTTGTTGTTGCTAAAAAGGCAAGTCCACTCGTTATTGGACGTACTGAAGATGCAAGTGTGGCAGCGAGTGATATTCCAGCTTTACTTGCTTATACTAAAGATGTTTATTTCTTAGATGATTTAGAAATGGCTGTATTAAAGAAAGACAGCATTACTTTCTATAATAAAGATGGTAAAGAAATCACTAAAGAAATGACTACTATTCCTTATGATATGGAAGCAGCTCAGAAGAATGGTTTTGATACATATATGTTAAAGGAAATCAATGAACAGCCTCATGTCATTCAGGAAACTTTAAGAGGTCGTATCTTTGAACATTCAATCGTATTAGATGAATTAAAAGATGTTGATTTCAATAAGTTTAATAAGGTTTATTATGTTGCATGTGGTACTGCTTATCATGCAGGCTTATGTGGAGCATCTATCCTTGAACGTGCAACACGTTTACCAGTCCTTACTCAGGTAGCAAGTGAATTCCGTTATAATGATCCAATCATTGATGAAAAAACATTATGTATCTTTGTATCACAGTCTGGTGAAACAGCTGATACTCTTGCCGCATTAAAACTTGCTAATGAAAAAGGATGTACAACTATTGCCGTAACTAACGTCTTAGGCTCTACAATTTCTAGAGAGGCACAACATACACTTTATACTTGTGCAGGACCTGAAATTGCAGTTGCATCTACTAAAGCTTATACAACTCAGTTAGTATTACTTACTTTAATCGCATTATATATTGCAGATAAAAGAGGAGATGCTGTAGACACTGATTTAATGGAACAGTTAAATAACCTTCCAGAATATGTATCTAAGTTAATTGATGATGAATCAATCTTCGAAAACTACGCAAAAGCATTGAAAGATAAACATGACTGCTACTTTATTGGTAGAAGTTTAGATTATGCAAGTGTATTAGAAGGTGCTTTAAAGCTTAAGGAAGTTTCTTATGTACATGCTGATGCTTATATTGCTGGTGAATTAAAGCATGGTCCTATTGCCTTAATTGAACCAGGTACTGTAGTCATTGCAGTAGCCACTCAGCCCCATGTTGCAGCTAAGACTATTTCTAATATTCAAGAAACAATCGCAAGAGGTGCTGAAGTTATCCTATTTACTGTAGAAGGACAGGAAGTTAGTGGTGTAGAAAACATCTATTACTTACCAAATATCAATCCTTTATTACAGAGTGTACTTGTAGCTATCCCATTACAGCTCATTGCATATCATACAGCATGCATTAAGGGTTGTGATGTAGATAAACCTCGTAACCTTGCTAAATCAGTCACTGTAGAATAACGAACGGAGAACTCCGTTCGTTTTTTCTTCACATCAATAATAAAAAAATGTATAATATCTCGTAGGGGTGATAATGTGGAAGAATCAAAAGTAAAAGATTTAACGGCTTATAAGAACCGTTTCGAAGAGGATGCCTCTTCATTCAGCGAATTCCAGGCACGTGATTTCGTTAAAGAATTAAAGAATCAGGGTAAGACTGATGAAGCTATTGAAGTAGGAAGAACATTCCTTGAAATGGCACCAGAATTAAAAGGATATATCAATTATTTTGGCTATGCTCTTTATAATAAGTATATCAACATCGATGATGAAGAAATTTCTAAGAACGAAAGTTTATTCTATGGTATCTTAGAAGAAATTGCTAAATATTGTAAGCAGGAGAGATATTCTCCACTTGAAGCTGCAGTCAATAAGGCTATTAAACATGTATTAAAGGCTGATCCAGTAGACTATAAGAAGTTATCTGAATTATTAGACTACTTAGATGCACCTACTCTAGAGGATAAACCATTTGTAAATAAAGATGGTAAAGAATTCGAAAGTAAGAAAGAAAAATGGTATCGTATGAAGGTACGTGCATTATATGAACTTGAATCGTATAGAGCATGTGTTGAAACTGCGAACATTGCTTTCACTTATAACTTAAAGTGGCATTATAACAACCTTAACTGGGTTAAATATTATCGTGCTAGTTCTTTAGTTGAACTTGGACGTTATGAAGAAGCTGAAAATGAATTCATCGCTTTACAGGGTCATTTCAATGCAGTAGATTCATTTGAAATCCTTTATAAGCTTTATATGAATACAAATCGTGAAGATGATGCTTATACACTTCTAATCGATAAATTCTTTAAGGGTGGATTCGATTATAAGAATATCGAAGATTACAAAAAGATTTCAGCAATGGCAAAGGCTAAGGGTCAGGATAAGGCTCATGTACTTGCAGAATGCCTTATTAAGAAACTAGAAGAAGAAAATGGTAAAACATATGAAGCTGATGCTGATTTAGCTGATTATGCTGATTTAACTGCCAGCGATGCATTTGATCGTGTATATAGTGAAGTTGTTTATCATCTAGAAAACTACATTACTCGTCATGAAGGTAAAGTAGTATTCTACAATCATGATAAGAACTTTGGTAGTATCTTCCAGGATGGTGAAGAAAACTTATTCTTCAGACAGGCTGATTTCCTTGATGATGAAGAAGTTGAAAAGTATGACGTTGTTGAATACAGCGTAATTAAGACTTATGATAGAAAGCGTCAGCAGATGAGTTCTAAGGCTGTCCTTTTAAAAGTTCTTTACGAAGAAATTAACTACTAAGAGCAGAAATATCTGCTCTTTTTTATTATATTTCTTTTTGTTTTTTGTTTTTTCCCTAACTTTTAAAAGTTTTATTTGACTTTTCCTTAATATTTCTATATTATATTTTTATATTATAAAAACAGAGAAATGACATAGTAAAGAAATGTGAGGCATAAGAGATATGATGGCTGGTGCGAATCATACGCAGACATTCTTGAATTCACCATGGAGTTGGAAGTACAAAATACTTCCCGGGTTGCCCGTTATCGCTATTTAGTGAGGTTAGTCTATGACTAATGAACTAGAGGTGGTACCGCGATAATTCGCCCTCTTGGGGTGAATTTTTTTGTTTTTAGGGGAAAGAAAAAAGGGAGGAATCTATTATGAAGAAGTTTGTATGTGGTTTGATGGCAGTCGGTCTTGCATTAACTGGCTGTGGTAGTCAGTCTAGCACTAAAGATAAGGCTGATGTAAAAGTTGGAGTCATCCAGTATATGCAGCACGATGCATTGGATGCATCATATAAGGGATTTAAGGATACTCTTGTAAAAGCAGGTTATAAAGCTTCTAATATTACTTTAAAGAATGCCAGTGGTGAAAACTCTAACTGTGAAACTATTGCAGAAAGCTTAGTGAACGATGGAAACGATTTAATTTATGCAATTGCAACTCCTGCAGCTCAGGCTGTTGTAAAGAAGACTAAAGATATTCCAGTTGTTGTATCTGCTGTTACTGATCCAGCTGGCAGTAAATTAGTAAAATCAAATAAAAAACCTGGTGGAAATGTGACTGGAGCAAGTGATTTAACACCAGTTAAAGAACAGATTAAATTATTAAAACAGATTATGCCTAACGCAAAGACTGTTGCTGTTATGTATGCAGGTAATGAATCTAACTCTGAAATTCAGGGTAAGATGGCTGTCAAAGAAATCAAAACTCAGGGTATGACACCATTAGTAAAGACTGTTTCTGAATCTAATGAAATCCAGTCAGTTACTGATTCTATTGTAGGTAAAGCAGATGCTTTATATATTCCAACTGATAACCTACTTGCTTCTAACATCCCAGCAGTTGTAAAAGTAACTGATCAGGCTAAAATCCCTGTTATTGTTGGTGAAGAAGGTATGTGTGCTAAAGGTGGTTTAGCTACTTATGGTATTGATTACTATAACTTAGGTAGTATCGCTGGTAAGCAGGCCATTAAGATCTTAACTGGTAAAGGTAAGCCAGCTACTATGCCTATCGAATACTTAAAAGCGAGTGATTGTAAATTAAAGGTCAACAAAGCTCAGATGGAAAAGCTTGGTATTAAAGTTCCACAGGAAGTATTAGATAAGGCTGAACTTATTTAAGGAGTGAATGAGAATGTCTTTATTTTTAGCATTACAAAGTGCAACTTACCAGGGTGTCTTATGGGGCATCATGGCAGTTGGTGTTTATATTACATTCCGTCTGCTAGATATTGCAGATATGACATGTGATGGTTCTTTCGCAACAGGAAGTGCTGTATGTGCTGTTATTCTTACACATCATGGTAATCCAATCGTTGCGATTCTTGCAGCAACTCTTGCGGGAGCTTTAGCTGGATTTGTGACTGGTTTATTACATACTAAATGTAAGATTCCTGCCATCCTTGCTGGTATTCTTGCACAGTTAGGCTTATATTCTATTAACTTACGCATTATGGGTAAATCAAATATCCCATTACTTCAGACAGAAAGCTTATATGACTGGGGACCAATGGTTGGTTTAACAGTATCTCAGTCTACACTTGTTGTAGGTGTTATTGCAGTAGCTATTGTGATTGCCCTACTCTATTGGTTCTTTGGAACTGAATTAGGTAATGCATTACGTGCTACTGGTAATAATGAACAGATGGTAAGAGCTGTTGGTGTCAATACTGATTATACTAAGCTACTTGGTTTAGTGATTTCAAATGCCTTAATCGCCTTAAGTGGTGCCATGGTCGGTCAGTCAGTTGGTTATGGTGATGTCAAGATTGGTATGGGGGCAATCGTTATGGGTCTTGCTTCTATCGTTATTGGTGAAGTTATCTTTGGTCGTTATGGCAGTTTCTTAAAGAGACTCATTGCGATTATTGTTGGTTCAATTATTTATCGTATTATTATCGCCATTGTTATCCAGTTAGGTTTATCAACTGATGACTTAAAGCTACTCACTGCATTTATTGTAGCTCTCGCATTAACTATTCCAGTATTAATGGCAAATAGAAAACAGACTGCAAACTATAAGAAACTTACAAAAGAGGTGGATGAGAAAAATGCTTAAGATTGAACATGTATCCAAAACATTTAACCTTGGCACTATTAATGAGAAGAAAGCCTTGATTGATATTAATCTTCAATTAGATGATGGAGATTTCGTTACTGTTATTGGTGGTAACGGTGCTGGTAAATCCACTTTAATGAATATGATTGCAGGTGTTTATCCTATTGATTGTGGTCATATTAAACTAGATGATAAAGATATTTCTTTGTATCCAGAATATAAACGTGCAGGTCTTATTGGTCGTGTATTCCAGGATCCGATGATGGGTACTGCAGCTGATATGCAGATTGATGAAAACCTTGCAATGGCTAAAAGACGTGGTCAGAAGCGTACTTTAAAGTGGGGTATCAAGAAAGAAGAAAAGAAGTTGTATTATGACCTCTTAAAGACTCTAAATTTAGGTCTAGAAGAGAGAATGACAAGTAAGGTAGGTTTATTATCAGGTGGACAAAGACAGGCCTTAACACTATTAATGGCAACTGTCACAAAGCCTAAGATTCTTTTACTTGATGAACATACAGCCGCTCTTGATCCGGCAACAAGTGCTAAGGTATTACTTTTGACTAATAAGATTGTCACTGAACAAAAGTTAACTGCAATGATGGTTACTCATGATATGCAGCAGGCTATTGATGTAGGAAATAGATTGATCATGATGTATAATGGTCAAATCATCTATGATGTAAAAGGTGAAGAGAAAAAGAAATTAACTGTTCCTTTCCTACTTAAAAAGTTTGAAGAAGCAAGTGGAAGTGAATTTGTGAACGACAGAATGTTGTTGAAATAATGAAAACATTCCAACTATATCGAGTTGGAATGTTTTTTTGGTGATAATTAAAATTTAGGAAACCCCTAGTTATTTTAAATTACCAAAAAGAACACCTCCTAAGAAGTGTCCTTTCATACCATTAATATTTAATATCTACAATTTCAACATCATAAGGTTTTGCAACACCGACTGTTACAACATCACCAATCTTATGAGTCATTAATGCTTTCGCAAGTGGAGATTCATTAGAAATCTTACCATGTAATGGATCAGTTTCTGTAGAACCTAAGATTGTAAATGTATCAGGTTCAGGATTTTCTTCAGATAAATCAAGAACTGTTACAGTAGCACCTAAGTTTACAACATGAGTATCTACCTTAACATCAGAACCAATGATTACTGCATTCTGCATCATTACTTCTAATTCTTTGATTCTTTCTTCAATACGAGCCTGTTTATCTCTTGCTGCATCGTAGTCAGCATTTTCTGATAAGTCACCCTGGCTTCTTGCAAGCTTAATTTCTTCAATGACTGCTGGTCTTTCAACATTAATAAGGTTTTCTCTTTCAGCTTTTAGCTTTTCAAAACCTTCTCTACTAATTTGCACTTTTTTATCCATTTCTTTCACCTCGTATACGTAAATCTGACTACTCCCACGGGTGAGCCCGTGGGGTTCTTACTTTCAAGTTTAGCTTATAATCGTACATCATTTTCAGACTTTGGAATACAAGTTCAAATCTATTTAAGTAAGAACTTTTATTACCAAGCAGTCCAACGACCACATTAACGGTAAATTTCTATCTTATGATAAGGAAGTGTAATCAATCTTCCTGATGTTTATTTTATACTATTTTGATTCCACTATTCAATACTTTGATTCTATTAATCTTAATTCTTTTAATTATGTGGCTTTCATCCCATAGACAAGCCTATGGTTTTTTCGCCACTCATTAATAACATACTTATTTTAATTAGACAAGAAAGATTTAATCGCCTAGAATACTACTTATTTTTGTAATCAATAAGTCAATCGCAACAGTATTAGTCCCACCTTCAGGAATAATAATATGTGCGTATTTCTTAGATGGTTCAATGAACTGTTCATGCATTGGTCTTACAGTCTCTAAATACTGATTACAGACTGAATCAACAGTTCTTGCACGTTCTTCTACATCTCTTCTTAATCGTCTGATAAAGCGGATATCTGCATCTGTATCCACATAAATCAGTATATCACAAAGATCTCTTACCTCTTCTTCTGCTAAGACAAAGATACCTTCTAGAATAATAACATCACGATCTTCAATGACTTCTGTAATATCACTTCTTGTATGCTTTGAATAATCATAAGTAGGTTTTTCAATCCTTTCTTTCTTTTTTAACTTCTTTAAATCTGATACTAGAAGATCATTATCAAAGGCAAATGGATGATCGTAGTTTGTTTTTACTCTTTCTTCCATTGTCTTATCACTTTGATCTTTGTAGTAATCATCTTGTTTAATAATTTTTACTCTATGACTGCCTTTAAAACGATCATAGATGGATTGAGCGATAGAAGTCTTACCAGAAGCACTTCCACCTGCAATCCCAATAATGACAGCTTTATTTTCCATGGTTTACCTTCCTTCCCATATCATTCTCTAATACTGGATAATCAATTTCTACATAAAGTATTTCCATTGGATGGTTGGCTACTTCCACCAATTCATTATCTTCATTATAAATCTTATCAACAGTAAAATAAATATTTGAATGACTAGGAGAGAATATTTCTATCTTGTCTCCTACTTTGAAATAGTTACGCTGTTCAATTTTAGCTCGTTTAGAATCTTGATCATAACCTAAAACACGCATAACGAATTCCTGTGTAGGATGTTCATCTCTTAAGTTATAAAGCTGTTCATCTACACCTGGATTATCATAAAAGAATCCATGACAGAATGCTCTATTGGCTGCTTTTTGTAGTTCATCTTCATATTTCTTTGAATCTGCAAAATGATCAGGATCAGCACAATATGTATCAATGAGCTTTCTATAAGTAGATACAACTGTCGCAATATAATGAACAGACTTCATACGCCCTTCTATCTTGAATGAATCCACACCACATTCTATTAATTCACCAATATGATGAATGAGACACATATCCTTAGAAGACATAGTAAATGGGAAATCTTCATTAATAGATTGTCCATTCTCTTCTAAATCATAATACCATCTACAACTTTGTGAACAGCCACCTCTATTGGCGTCTCGTCTAGAATAGTAGTTAGATAACATACAACGACCACTATAAGAAATACACATTGCACCATGTATGAAGTATTCTAAATCAATATCAGGGGCATTTTTTCTAATGTCCTTCAAGTCAGCAAAAGTTGTTTCACGACCTAGTACGACTCGATCCATTCCCATATCTTCAAAGAACTTAACAGCAGATGAATTAGTGACTGACATTTGTGTAGAGACATGTACTTCTAGCTTTAAGTCCATACTTTTCGCAAGATTCATAATATATGGATCTGCGACAATAATAGCTGTAACACCTGCATCATCTAATGCCTGTAAGTACTCTTTAATACCTTCTAGGTTATCATGATGAAGGATGATATTACATGTAACATGGATTTTAGCACCATATTGATTCGCAAACTGTACAGCTTCTTTAATATCTTCTATAGAGAAGTTAGATGCCTGTGATCTTAAAGAGAATTCCTTGCCACCAATAAATACTGCATCTGCACCATAAATAATAGCTGTTTTAAGCTTTTCTAGGTTTCCTGCAGGGGCAAGTAATTCTGGTTTTTTCACAATCACACGACGACCATCAATAATCTTACTTATTGGCTGCATCTTCTAGATCCCTCCTCTTTACATCTTCAAGACGATAAATTGTATCATCATATAAGAAACCACGATCAAGAGGTTTTGAAATCTTTCTTAATAAAGGAAGATATTCTTTTACTTCTTTGTCATATGTTCCTCTTTCTAGGGCTTTAAGACAATCACAATACATACTAGTAACTTCTATAGCTTCTCTTGAATCCATAAACATTGTTTCAATATAAAGGTAATCAAAGTCCTTTAATGTATTGAATAAGTCCAATGTATATAGTCTAGATTTGCTGAATACAGCCGTTCCACGAGTTGTTTCATATATATGACATGGGAAATCCTGTCCACGTGGATTAATTGTGAGAGCGTCTTTATTATGGCTTAATGTTGTATTGCTTGCTTTTTCATAATTAGAGATCAAATGTCTCTTACTCATCATCATATACTGTACACCATGGCCTAAAACAAATAATGGCATATCACAGTTCTTACGTATTTCTAGCTGTTCCTTTAAAGATATTTCTTTAGAAACAAAAGCACCAGAAATACCATAATGAGATAAAGTATTCAGTGTACTTGAATTGGTATTAAGAGTTAAAGGATGATAAATCATCTTAAAATCATAACCCTTTTGATTCACCATACGTAATACACCAAAATCCTGGAAAATTAATCCATTGATTCCAATATCATGTAACGCATCAATATGCTTTTCTAGTCCTTCTAGATCATGTTCATCATACATAGCATTCACATAAACATAAAGTTCTTTTGCCTGTTCTTTGATTTCTTTCAATTCTTCAATAGAAAACTTCACTGGTGTCAAAACACTATAGTCTGATCCAGCCATAATCAAAGAAACACCCATATCAACATAATCATGAAGATATCCACGATCATTTAAATTAATTGCGATTTTCATTTTGATCCTTTCTAGTAATGATACATAGACCATCACCTACCTGCACATAATGTGCATCATACTCTTCATTAGAGAAGATCCAGTCTTTAAAACGTTTGATTTTTCTTACAAGAGCACGTGTGTTTCTATTCTTAATATTTGGTATATCAAAAATCATACCATGGAAATCTAGATTATCCACTAACACAAAACCATCTTCCTTTAAATAAGGAACATATTTTTCAAAGAAACGCTGATACTGCGCTTTAGCTGCATCAATAAAAAGACAATCATAAGGCGCATGATTCAACAATGTATCATCAAACTCTAATGCATCTTCATGATAGATTGTGATGTTGTCTTCCTGATGGAAATCCTTAATATTTACAACTGCTTCCTGATAACGTGTATCATCTCTTTCAATTGTATCAACATGAAGACCTTTGACATGAGTTGCCATCATTAAAGATGAATACCCAATGGCACTTCCAATCTCTAATACAGACTCTGCATTTCTTTTATTTAATTCATCAATAAGGTATTCAATACCTTCTTTTTGCATAATAGGCACGTCTTTCACAAGTGCATATTCTTCTAATTCATAAAATGATTTCATTAATACCACTTATTCTCCTTCACTGCTTTTTGATGTTCTTCATATGTCTTTGAATAGATGACAGTCCCATCTTTCTTCGCAAAGAAGAATAAATAATCAGATGGTGTGTAGTTTGCGACTGCATCCATAGTCTTTTGTGGGACACATGCAATAGGACCAATAGGAAGTCCTGCATATTTATATGTATTATAAGGAGAATCAGTCTTAGTCATCTTAGTAGTAACTTTGACACCTGTTCTATTTAATGCATAGTTGACAGTAATATCTGACTGTAATCTCATACCAGTCTTTAAACGATTGATAAATACACCCGCAATGGCTGGACGATCTTTATCAAATAAAGATTCTCTTTCTACGACTGAGCATAATGTTAAGAATTGATGAGGCGTATAGCCAAGCTTAGTCATTGAATCCTTATAAGGTGTCAAATGTTGATCCATATAATCCAGCATTTCTGTTGTGACTTTTTCTATTGTTGTAGATTTATCATAAAGTACATATGTTTCAGGATAGAGATAACCTTCTAATGGATATAAAATACCCTTTTGAAGAATGTCATCTGTCAAGAACCAATATTTAGAAATGAGTTCTTTTAAATAAGTCTGATCAGACCATTTATCCAATACTTCTTGTTCTGATTTACCAGTTACATTTGCAACCTTTTTAGCTGTCTGAGGAATAGTAATTCCTTCAGGGATAGTTAAGGAAGACTTCACAACATAAGAGCTGTTCATCTTTGACATGATGCTATACATCTTTGAAAGAGACATGTTCTTATTCAAATTGTAAGTTTGAGAGATAACTGAAGGCTTATGAATCTTTAAGTAAACCTTAGCCACCAATTTATTTTTTATTAAGCCTTTTGAATCTAATGTATTTAAAACTGTATAAGCATTTTCACCTTTCTTTACAGTTACCTGTACCACTTCACTTTTAGAAGAGACATGTCCTTTACCACTTATGTAAAATAAGCCTGTACCACCTATTAATAATACAACTACAAGGACTGCCGCTATGATTTTCTTTTTCATACTTACATCTCCTTTTCCTTAACCATTATATAGAATTAACCCGATAATTACCATAAGAAAAATAAGGCATGAAAATGCCTTATTTAACTACACGTAAGTTTTCTGTACCTTTTTCCATACATACTGGGGCATGGATTGTGAACTGGTGATGTGTTTCATATAAAACAGCACGTTTTTCATCTTCTTTGATTTCAAAGCTTTCAAGTGATCCACCCTGTTTACATGCAACAAGTAAGTACTTATCTCTAAATAAGAGTAGAGACTTAGGTCCTTCATCTGTTTCCATACAATCAGCTCTTGTAAGCTTTCCAGTTTCTTTATCTCTTTCAAAGGCAACAATTGTATCATCACCTTTATTGATTACAAAGATAAAACGTCCATTTTCAGTAATAACCATATCCATTGGTGTATTGACACCATCATATTCATCCTTAGAATAAGTCATCACTTCATCTACTAAAGTAAACTTATTATGCTTTACAGCATAACATGTAATAGTGCTTGAGATTTGATTGAGGATATAGGCAAATTTACGGTTACTAGAATAAACAAGTTTTAATGGTCCACTTCCAGGGTTTAACTTAAATGATAATTCTTCATCCTTAGTAAGTTCACCCTTTTCACCTTCAGTAAAGAAGATGACTTCATCACCACCTAAATCAGTGACAATAAGTTTTGTATTATCTGGAGTGAATGTCATAAATGTAGGATGAGATTCAGTTTGTTTGACTGGATCAATACTATGACCATCTAGTTTTACTGTTTTTGATACCCTAATGATTTTAGAAGTCTTAATTGGTATAGTGACTATTTCACCATTATAATAATCAATCGCATAAGCATAATCACGATCTTTATTTAAGACAGTCTGGATATATGTACGTCCTTCATTACCGATTCTTGCTGCAAGTCCTAACTGAGTTTCCATGCAGGCATACTGCCAGATACCACCATCCTGAGCACGTCCTGTCCCATTACGGTAAGTTAAATACATGAAACGTCCTTGTCTATTCATTGCGAGAGGGCTAGCTAGAGACTTAACGAATGATTTCTTGATGATTTCTCCATTATCTACATTAAGATAGAATGCATAAATACCACGATCAAGATCTGTTCCTTCGCTGCCTACAAAGAAAATATCTACTGTTTTTGTTTTACTAAAAAGTCCCATAATAATCTCCTTACTAAAACTAGGTAACGGTTGTTACCTAGTTCTTATCACATTCAGAACAATCTGTGACGCAGTCCCCATCTTCGCATACACAGCCATCACATTTATCATCTGTTTCTTCTTCATCATGCATATTGAAGTCTTCTAGAACTTCTTCTAGACGCTCCCATTCAGCTGGATCTTCAATATCATATAGATGATTATCATCATCATATCGAGATGCAAAGATCTGCTCATCATCTTCTTCACTATAATACATGACATATTTATTTCCATTCTCTTCATCTTCATAAGTGAAAAGAATTTCAAACACATTTTCTTCCCCGTTATTATCGGTAATCACAATTTTATTATCGTTCATTGCTTATCTCCTTATCTTATCAAGATACCCCTGAAGAATTTCAACTGCTGCCATCTTATCAACAACCTGTTTACGTTTCTTTCTTGAAACATCACCAAAAATAAGATTATTTGTCGCAATAACAGTTGTTAATCTTTCATCTTCAAGAATAACTTCAACATCCATCATCTTCTCTAAACGTTCCTTAAAATCAATAGAAATCTGTGCACGTTCACCAAGATCACCATTCATATGCTTAGGTAATCCTAAGACAATTGTATGAATATTATTCTCTTCTACGATATTCTTGATATGATAAGCACATTTCTTATATGCGTTTTCGCTGAAATGATAAGTTTCTACACCATGTGCAAGCATTCCTAATGTATCACTTATCGCAACACCGCAAGTACGTGATCCTAAATCAAGTCCTAATATCTTTTCCACTATTTAGACTCCAAATAGAACTTTACAAGTTCTTCAATAATTTCATCACGATCAGCTTGCTGAATAATAGATCTTGCACTCTTATGACTTGAAATATAAGCAGGATCATTAGAAATCAGATAACCAGCAATCTGGTGAACTGCATTATATCCTCTTTCTTCTAAAGCCTCAGCAACTGTCATTAAGTTGTTTCTAATTACTTCTCGTTTGAGATCTTCTGAGTTAAATACTCTTGTCTGTGTATAATCTTGTGCCATAATGAACCCTCCCTATATCACTTATTTTAGTATAAACGAAGATAAAATTCAATTTTTTTACAATTTAGATTTCACTGCAGCAACTGCTTCATCAATCTTATCTAGTGTTGGTGCACCACCCTGAGCGAAATCAGGTTTTCCTCCACCACGGCCATCAAGAACTTCATTCATAGCCTTTACTAAGACACCTGCTTTATATGTATTTGTAAGATCTTTAGTAATACCTACAAAGTAAGAATTCTTACCTTCAAATGTACTAGTTACTACGACAACACCACTACCTAACTGATCTCTAAAATCAAATGCCATCTGTTTAGCGGCTGCATTATCTTTTTCTACATGAGTATAAAGGAACTTCACACCATTAACTTCTTCAACCTGAGATGCCTGGTTCTTTGCTTCTAAAGCATTTAACTTACTTGTTAATGTTTCGATTTCTTTTTTCATTGTATTAAGTGCAGTCATTGTGCTTTCAGCTTTTTCTACAATCTTATTGAAATCATTTGCCTTAAGTACTGTACCTACTTCTTCTAAAGTTTCTTCAGATTTTCTTAATGCTTTATAAGCAGCTACATTAGTGACTGCTTCAATTCTTCTTACACCAGAACCAACTGAAGTTTCCATTTCAATCTTGAATAAACCAATCTTTGCAGTATTAGAAACATGTGTACCACCACATAATTCTACTGAGAAGTCACCTACACGTACAACTCTTACAACATCACCATATTTTTCATCAAATAAAGCTGTTGCTCCTGCACTGATGGCTTCTTCCTTAGGCATTTCTTTAACATCTACATCAACACCCTTGAAGATATATTCATTGACCATATCTTCTACAGCTGTTAATTCTTCTTTTGTCATCTTTGATGGATGAGTGAAGTCAAAACGTAATCTGTTTTCATCTAAGTATGAACCAGCCTGACCAACATGTGCACCTAAGACTTTCTTTAATGCAGCATCTAATAAATGCGTTGCAGTATGGTTATTTTCAATTAATGCACGACGTGCTGTATCCACTGTAAGTTCTACAGTATCACCTACATGTACGCTGCCACTCTTTAATTTAATATAATGTAAATGCTGACCATTAGGAGCCTTTAATACATTAGTGACTTCTGCATCAAACTGATCTGAATGAGTAGAACCTGTATCTGCACACTGACCACCCATTTCAGCATAGAAATTAGTTGTTTCAACGATGATTTCACCTTCATCAGTGAGTTCATCCACCTTTTCTCCATCTTTGAATAAACCTACAACTGTAGTCTTACAAGGTGCTGTGTCATAAACAAAAGTAGAAGGAGTAGTGAAATCCATTAAATCAATCTTCTGAGAAGCCATTGATTCTCTTTCACCACGGGCTGCACGAGCACGATCCTGCTGTGCTTTCATTTCTACCTGGAATCCTTCACTATCAACAGTAAATCCAGATTCTTCTGCAATTTCAATAGTTAATTCTAATGGGAAACCATATGTATCATATAACATAAAGGCAGTAGAACCATCAATCATCTTATTATCAGAGTGTGCAATAACATCTTTGATCTTCTTTTCTCCCTGAGATAATGTCTTATGGAATGCCACTTCTTCTTTCTTAACAGCTTCCTTAACGAATTCTGCTTTTTCTGGAAGATAATCATAGAATTCTTTCATGTTATCTACTACAACATCCACTAAAGTATATAAGAAAGGCTTATCAATACCGATGTTTTTACCATAACGAACAGCTCTTCTTAAGATTCTTCTTAATACATAACCACGACCTGCACGGTCAAACATAGCACCATCACTTAATGCGAATGTTACAGTACGGATATGGTCGGCAATAACTCTATAAGCCATTTTATCTTCTGCATACTTTACATCAGCTAGTTCTTCAGCTGCATGAATGATTGGTAAGAATAAGTCTGTGTCGAAGTTTGTTTCACCTTCCTGGATGATTGAAGTAATTCTTTCAAGACCCATACCAGTATCTATATTCTTATGTGGTAATTCTTTATAATCTTTACGATCAATTGTAGGATCACAATCAAACTGAGAGAATACGATATTCCAGATTTCTACATAACGGTCATTTTCCATTTCTTCAAAGAATAGTCTTTCACCGATATGATCTGGGTCATATTTTTCTCCACGGTCATAGAAGATTTCACTATCTGGTCCACCAGGTCCTGCACCGATTTCCCAGAAGTTATCTGCAGTCTTTAAAATATGTGATGGATCTACACCACATTCTTTAGTCCATACATTGTATGCATCTTCATCATCTGTATAAACAGTGATATATAGTTTATCTTTATCAAAAGCAAGCCATTCTTCACCTGTTAAGAATTCCCATGCAAAATGAATTGCTTCTGTCTTAAAATAGTCACCAATAGAGAAGTTACCTAACATTTCAAAGAATGTATGGTGACGTGCTGTCTTCCCTACGTTTTCAATATCGTTTGTACGAATAGATTTCTGTGCATTTGTGATACGATTACATGCTGGTTTTTCTGAACCATCAAAGTATTTCTTTAATGCAGCAACACCGGCATTGATCCATAATAATGTTGGGTCATCATGGGGAATCAATGAAGCACTTGGTTCAACCATATGTCCCTGTTTCTTGAAATATTCAAGGAATAATGCACGAGTCTGATTACCTGTTAACTTTTTCATAATATCCTCCTAAAATAAAAAAAGCCATTCCTTAAAAGGAACGACTTAAATCGCGGTACCATCCTTATTCATAGATAAATATATCTATGCCCTTTATGACTTTAACGCAGTCATACGTTGATGTTTACATCACTCTCGAAAGGAGCCTTCCTTCATACACCCAAGAACTTGCACCACCCGTTCTCTCTCTTAAGACCTCTATGAAGTACTTGTCTTTCTCAACGATTATGCACCTATTATACATAAAAAAAAGATAAGGCGCAAGCCTTATCTCTATTCTTCGATTAAAGAACCTTCTGCAAGCATTTCACCCTTGATTGGTAATAACTTGTAGATTAGTTTCATAAATACTGCATCAAATGGTAACATGATTACTGTAGTCACAATATTGAATACTGTATGGAAGTTTGCCACCTGATGAGCTGGAGTTCCAGAAAATTCAGCAATCCATGATAATAATGGTGTAGCAGAACATATAATCAAGAAGAAGATTGTACCTACTAAGTTAAATAGGACATGGAATGTCGCAATACGCTTAGAGTTTCTACATCCAGTCACTGATGCAAGAACGGCAGTAATACAAGTACCGATATTTAGTCCACATACCATGAATGCTGCTGTACTAAATGGTACTAAACCCTTAGTTGCAAGTGCAGAAAGGATACCTACTGCTGCACCAGAAGACTGAATCAAAGCAGTAAAGGCAGCTGCAAATAATACGGCAAGTATTGGATTAGAAAGAGTTGTCATTAATTTAATAAAGACAGGTTCCTTCTGAAGTGGCACAACGGCCGCACTCATCATATTAAGCCCCATGAAGAGAATACCAAATCCAGTCATAACTGAACCAATACCTCTTACATTACGACTCTTAAAGAATAAGCACATGAAGACACCCACAACTGCAAAGACCGGTGCGACAACACCTACATTAATTGCAATCATCTGTGCTGTGATGGTTGTACCGATATTAGAACCCATTACAACCCAGATACATCTGTTTAATGTCATCAAGCTGGCATTCATGAAACCGATCAACATAACAGTCACTGCAGAAGAACTCTGTACAGCAGCTGTTACACCGATTCCGACAAGAACACCTTTAAATTTTGTATTTGTTAGTTTTTCTAAAATAGTTTTTAAGCGGTCACCTGCAGCGTCTTCTAAGGAATCACTCAAAACCTGCATTCCATATAAAAAGAGTGCTAGCCCACCTAACAAGTCAAGCCAATTCGTTATTTTCATAATCTCGTTTTCCTTCTTTTACCACTACATTATAACGTGTCTCTACGTAAATGTCGTTAACTAAATGTTAAAATAATCTTAAGTTTATGTAAAGTACTTTACAAAAATAACTTAAATTTAATGTTTTTAACGAACTATTTACTTGATTATTCGAAGTCAGATATCGAAAAAGAAGAAGTTTTATGTCTCTCCTGAAAGCGTTTGAGTAATGTTGTACGTCTTTGTTCATCCTGATTATTATGAAGGCCATGAATAAAGACACTATGATCTCCTAGGATAAATAAAGACTGCTTAGCTCTTGTGATACCTGTATATAATAAGTTTTTCTTCATCATAATGCTGTACTCTGGAAGTACTGACATAATAACAATCTTAAATTCATTACCCTGAGATTTATGAACAGATATACAATAAGCATGTCTTAACATATTGAATTCAGTCGTACGGTAGTTTACAAACTGCCCATCAAAGTCCACTGTCAAGCTATCATAAGGTAATCCAGAATCTTCTTTCTTTTCAATTTCTACTAAGATTCCTACATCACCATTATAAACATCATCATCAGGACGATTTTTTAATTGAAGAAGCTTATCTCCTTCCCTAAAGATCTTACCACCCACTTTGATTTCAGCTTTATCACTTGCTGGCGGGTTAAAGATAGCCTGTAAAGATTCATTTAAAGCATCTATACCTGCTATACCTCTATACATAGGTGCTAATACCTGTACATCGGATGCATCATATCCCTCTTCTACCGCTTTTTTTACAATAGCCTGCACACATTGTGCAACATCCTTGTTAGGACATACTGTAAAATGAATATCTCGATAATTTTCGAAAACACGAGAATCATAATGATCATTTCTGATATCATGAGATAATGCGACAATACCACTGCCTTCTTCTTGACGATAGATTGTCTGTAAGCAGATATGTGGAATACCACTCAATAACATATCCTTTAAAACATTACCTGGTGACACTGATGGAAGCTGCTGTTCATCACCAATAAGTAATATTTTATGTACATGACCACAAGCATCTAATAATTTAGAAAATAAGAGTGAATCAACCATTGAGAACTCATCAATGACAAGTAAATCAATATCTAGTGGATGATCACAATTCATGGAAAATGTATTGGTAGAAATATCCCATTTTAATAATCTATGAATAGTAGATGCTTCGAGTTTAGTAAGTTCTGATAATCGTTTCGCTGCACGCCCTGTAGGAGCTACGAGCCCTATCTTTTCATCAGGATATAATGAACGATAAACCTTTAATATAGCCTGTACAATCGTTGTTTTACCAGTACCAGGACCGCCTGTTAAAATAAGTGCTGATTCTTCTAAAAACTTCTTAATCGCATTCTTCTGTATTTCATCATAAGTAATACCCTGTAATTCTTCTGTTCTTTTAATCTTTTCATCAATGACAGAATCTTCAATAGACTGCGTTGATTGTTTAAGATAACGTTCAAACTTTTCCGCAATCATTGTCTCACTTTCATATAAATCTCTTGGATAATAACGGTCTTCTTCCTGAATAACCTTATTCGCTATAATTTTATCTAGATTCTTCACAAATAAATCATCAGGACATTCAGGCAACATACGTCTAAAGTGATGATAAAAGGATTCATAATCACTATAAGTACTTCCTGTTTGGAAACATAAATCAATTAAAGAAGCAAGTATACCTGCCTGGATACGTTTATCATCTAATGGTTCTACACCTGTTTTCATTGCGAGTTCATCAACACTCTTAAAACCAATACCTTCTATATCATCAATAAGGCGATATGGATCATTTTGTAATACATCAAGTGTCTTCTCTTTATAGAAGTTTTGAATGAGTGGTAAATTACGTGTAGAAATACCATTTCCCATAAAGAAAGATAAAACTTGCTGATCATAATCCTGACTTGTCAATACATCTACAATATTCTTCTTAATTGTTTCTGTAACATTGGGAATATTATTTAAACAATCAGGATTATCCTTAATAAGAGTTAAGGCCTCCTCTCCTAATGCATCCACAATTCTTTCAGCCGTCTTCTTACCTACTCCCTTAAAGAGGGATGAAGAAAGATAGCGGATAATCTCACTTCGATCATCCGCTAGAATTATTTCATAAGAAGACACTTTGAATTGTTTACCATAACGGGGATGTGTGACATAGCTTCCTTTAATACGATAACGATCATCATTATTTACATAGGACATATTTCCTATAATAGTGAATTTTTCATCATCTGTCTCAAAAGCTGCTACTATATATTTATTTTCTGGATTATAGAAAATAACTTTACTAATAATGCCTTCGTATTCTTCCATTATAAATAGTCAATCTCCTTGCCGTCTTTATAGACTTTATCAATTGTACCTCCACCTAGACATACATCTCCATCATAGAAGACAGCAGCCTGACCTGGAGTGACAGCCTTAATTGGTTTCTTAAATGTAACATAAAGTGTTGTTTCATCAATAAAGTGTAATGAAACATCATTATCCTTCTGACGATATCTAAACTTAGCCATACAGTCATATTCACCTTCAGGCTTTGTTGCAGAAATCCAGTTGACATCAGTAATCAATGCACCATGAGATAATAACCATTTATTACTATCACCCTGAGCAATATAAAGAATATTCTTGTCATAGTCTTTTCCTACGACAAACCAAGGTTCACCATTACCACCAATACCTAAACCTTTTCTCTGCCCAATTGTATAATACATAATACCCTGATGTTCACCAATAACCTTCTTAGAGACAATATCTACCATCTTGCCTGATTTAGCCGGAATATAGTTCTTTAAGAATTCTCTAAAATCTCTTTCACCAATGAAACAGATTCCTGTAGAGTCCTTTTTGTGTGCTACAGGAAGATCAAGTTCTTCTGCAATTTTTCTTACTTCTGGTTTAGTGAGTTCACCAATTGGGAACAGTGAGTTATTTAACTGATTCTGATTCAATTGACATAAGAAATAAGTCTGATCCTTATTATTATCTACACCACGAAGCATCACTGATTCTTTTCCTTCAGTATGTACAACACGAGCATAATGTCCTGTCGCAATATAATCAGCATCAATAGACTTAGCATAATCTAAAAAAGCTTTGAATTTAATATGTTTATTACATAGGATATCTGGATTAGGTGTGCGTCCTTTTGCATATTCTTCTAAGAAATATGTAAAAACCTGATCCCAGTATTCTTTAATAAAATCCACTCTACGGATTTCAAGTCCTAAATGTGATGCAACAGCCTGCGCATCCTGGTAATCTTTTTCTTGTGGACATACATCGTCATCATTTGTGGGGTTACCTAGAATATCATTATTTAATGAACTATCCCAGTTTCTCATAAATACACAGATTACTTCGTAACCTTGTTTCTTTAATAAATAAGCAGCAACGGCACTATCCACACCGCCACTTAATCCAAGTACAACTCTTTTCATGTTCTACCTCCCTTTGTCTAGTATTCTACCACACAAAAAAGGCTCTTAAAAGAGCCTCCTATTATTCTGCCTTCATTCTTGTCATTGGAAGCATTGCAGCACCGATAGCACCACAGTCTTCTAATTCTGTTTCAAGTAGTGGAATATGATTTCTCATACCGACATGAATCTTCTGATTGAATTCTTTTGTTAGTTGATCTAGGAAATACTTCTTAGACTTCATAACACCGCCACCTACTACAAAACAATGTGGATCAACTGTATGTGCGATATTTGCAAATAATGTAGCAAGTTCACTAATGCATTCATCTGCAATACCCTGAGCTGTTTCATTACCTTCTGCAGCTAGTCTAAATACATCACCTGCATGATGTACTAAATCTTTACCAAGAGCTTCCTGACCCTTTCTAGTGATTGCAGTACCAGAACATTCTCCTTCTGCAGCACCTGGGTTTAAAGCCCCCTGCTTATAACCATTATTCTTAACGATAATATTACCGATTTCACCAGCATGTCCTCTACCACCAGAGATTAACTGTTTATTAACTGTAAAAGCGCCACCAATACCAGTAGAAACTGTTACGTAATAACAAGTTGGATAATTCTTACCAGCACCTAATACTGCTTCAGCAAGACCAGCAACATTTGCATCATTATCTAAGAATACAGGTTTATTGAATTTTGTAGATAACTTTTCCGCAATTGGATAATTTTCAAAACCAGGAAGGTTGCTTGCCATAATCATAACACCCTTTACAACATCAACTGGTCCAGGTACACCAATACCAATACCTTCTACATTTTCAATTCCACCACATACTGTATAATCGATTGCTTCAATCTGACGACAGATTTTTGCAGTAACAGCATCTGGTCCTTTTTCTCTTTCAGTAGCATCCTTCACTTCACTATATGACTGACCATTTTCATCAACAAGTAAAGTTCTTACGTTTGTACCACCTAAATCAATTCCAATAAAATACTTCATGTTCTCTATACCTCCTTGAAATATTATATTACAGATTACACTTTCACGCTATGAAAAAAGTTCTTTTTGTATCTTTTCTAACTGCTCTGGTAACTGTGAAGTAACCGTTTTACCTTTTAAGTAACTCATAGAGCCTATCGGATCCACAAAAGTTAATTGATAAGCATGAAGGAACTGATGATTAAGATGGAATTTCTTCTTTACTTCCCTATTCCATTCAAAATCTCCATATTTACTATCACCCATTACTGGATGTCCTGTCGCACTTAAATGAATACGAATCTGATGTGTACGGCCAGTAATAAGCTGTACTTCTACTAAAGAACATGTAGAACATCTTTTTAAGACATGCACTATTGTTTTCATAGATAAAGCCCCCGGTGTATCTTTCTTTACTAAATACATCTTTCCTTCATCTTCATTCTTTTTGACATATCCTGATAATGTAGCATCCTTCATATGTCCCATCGCAATAGTGAGATACTTCTTTTCAATGCCTTGTCTTGTTTTCATCATTGTATTTAAATCCTGAAGTGCACGCATATCTTTACCAAAGATTACGAGTCCACTTGTATTACGATCTAAGCGATGCACCGGACCTGGTGTAAAACTGATATTCTTTTCCGGATCATATTCACCCTTCTGATATAAATAAGTGAGTACCTGATTAGATAATGTATTCACTGATTCATTGATATCTTCATGAACAAGCAATCCTGCAGGTTTATCTACAATAAGAATATGTGCATCTTCATAAACAACTTTAAAAGTAATAGGTAACTCATAAATTGTTAAAGGCTTTGTATATTCCTTGAATTTATCTTCATATAAGAATAGTTCCACCTCATCTCCTGAATGAAGAATATAGTTTTCCTTTACTCTTTTACCATTTACTTTAACATCTTTTTTTCTTAACATCTTATATATAAGTGAAGAAGGTGCCTGGACTAACACTTTCTTTAAATATTTATCTATTCTTTGATGATCATCATATTGATCGATTACTAATTTTTTCATAACGTCTCCTTTACCCCCTCATTATAGCATACACCTCTTAGATTATGGTATAATAAAAGTCGAGGTGACAATCATGGAAAAACAAATAGATTCAACAACAATTTATGATGGAGCCATCATGAAGGTGACTAAGGAACATGTATTATTACAAGATGGTAATACTGCTGTACGTGAATGTGTATATCACCATGGTGGTGTATGTATTCTTGCGATAGAGGATGATGAAATTATTCTTGTAAAGCAGTTCCGTTATCCAAATAGATGCGATACATTAGAAATACCTGCGGGTAAGCTAGAATTAGGAGAAGATCCTGATAAGGCCTGTTATCGTGAATTTGAGGAAGAAACAAACAGACGTGCTAAAAATATGCGTCCTATCTTAAAGATGCTTCCTACGCCTGGTTATTCAAGTGAAATACTTAGAATTTATGAAGCAGAAGACTTTAAAGAAGTAGAAGATTCTTTACAGTGTGATGCAGATGAATTCTTAAATATCATTAAGATGCCTATCGATGAAGCTTACAAAGCAATCTTTGACGGACGTATTATTGATGGTAAAACTGTCATTGCAGTTATGTATGCTTATAACAGAAAACATTTTAAATAGTAAAAGAGCTCTTATGAGCTCTTTTTACTTAGTATAGAGTATTTAACAACTTCTACGATTGAAACAATCACTACATTCATAATATAACAATGAATCATCTTTAAAGCAGAAAGAGTCATCAATGTATTATCATTCATATAAGTATAGTAATCCGGAATAACATTCGTAATAGAATGAAGACCATTAAAGATGAATTCAAAAATTGATTCAACAACATCAATATAGCCTAAACTAATTGCATGCAATACCTTCACAACAGGCTGATCCATCATATTACCTAGCGCAATATGAACTACTAAACCAAGTAAGAGAATCATCAATGATAATAATAAGACATAACTAATATTAATAAAAGTATTAATAATATGATGATCAGGCTTCTTTTTTGGTTCTTCTACCACTGGTTCTTCTTTTTCTTCCTCTTTTTCTTCTGGAGCATTGTTTTCAGCTTCCATAACCTTTGCGATGACATCATTCAATGCAGCCGTATCCTGCGCATTCAGTGATAATGCGGTAGGTTCTTCTTTTTTTTCTTCTACTACAGGTTCTTCTTCCTTCTCTAATTCAGCTAGATCCTCATCACTGAAGGTAAAACGTCTTGGACGTTCTTTAGTGAGTTCAGAGAGTTTAGATATATAAGTAGATTTAATGATTTTTAATAAGTCAGGGTCATCCTTATAGACTTCCTGCAAGTTTGCGAATAAAGCCTTTAATTTAGCAACAGACATCTCTTTATCCATACCAAGAAGTGGCTCAAAGATCTTATAATCTTCATAACGACCAAAAAGAATATCATTCAATGCTTCATACATTGTATTGGCTACCTGATAAGAACAGCTGATTTCATCATCTCCTGCTTCTACCAAATCATTTAAATAAATAGTATTCATTCCAATATTATTAGCTGAATGAAGAATACTATTCATAGAAGTAATGACTAATGTATCTTTAGGTGTTACCTGGAATCTTTTATCAATATAAGCAAGCAGTTCTTCTGAAGGAAGTGCTTTAATATCTGTATCACATCCAATAACATAATCAACCTTACGATATAAAGATCCAAGTTCTAGATAATTAATAGCTGTTTTAGTTTTATGAGTAGAAACAACTGCAATTGGAATATTATTCTGACGAAAGTATTCAAATAACTCAACAACACCATCTTTTGGTGATAAACCCTTCATGTTCAAATAATTATATAAATCTTTTTCTACAGTTGCATTAAGCTTCTGACTATTAATCATCGTCGCAAGTGGAAGAGTGTCATACATTGAATACATATTACCTAAAGCATGATAGAACTCTTCAGGAGTGACAGTAATATTTTTCTTTTTACATAAGTTCTTATAGAAATTATAGCGGAGTCTGTTTAGGGGGAATATACATCCATCCAATTCTATGATTGCTAGTTTTAATTCTGTATCCTCTCTCATAAATAATACCCCTTTCCCTAATCTAACCTCCATTATAGCAAATTCCTAAATAATATGCTATCATATACAATAAAAAAGCAGAACCGAAGTTCTGCAATGTTTTTAAATGGTCTCCCCGCACGGGCTCGAACCGTGGACCCTCTGATTAAGAGTCAGATGCTCTACCAACTGAGCTACGGAGAGATAGTTCTTGATATTTCTATCAAGAATATCAGGTTTATCCTGTTAAATTTTAAATGGTCTCCCCGCACGGGCTCGAACCGTGGACCCTCTGATTAAGAGTCAGATGCTCTACCAACTGAGCTACGGAGAGAGGTGTGTCCTCAACCGACGAGTTATATATTACACGATTAAGAACACTTCGTCAACTACTTTATGAACTTTTTTTACTTTTTTTAAAACAAGTCATCATTGTTCTTATATTTAGAGTTTATGATAATTGTTTCTGTATGATCAATACACTTCTGTACTTCTGATGCAAAGTCCCATTCTGCTTCATAGCCTTCTGCTTTATAAGCCTTAGGTTTAGTAGCTGGGTTATGTGGTGTAAAGATTGTACAGCAGTCTTCAAATGGTCTAATAGAGATATCATATGTACCAATCTTTTCCGCAATCTTAATGATTTCTAATTTATCCATACATGCAACTGGACGAATAACTGGAGTAGTAATCACCTGATTGATTGTATTCATAGATTCAAGTGTCTGAGATGCGACCTGTCCGATACTTTCACCATTTACAATAGCCAAACAATCATTCTTCTTTGCAACACCTTCCGCAATTCTATACATCATACGGCGCATCACTGTCATAGCATAAGATTCATCACAATGATCATATACAGATAACTGAAGATCAGTAAATGGCACGATATGTACTTTAATAGAGCCATGTGTATAGTCTTTTAAGACATTGACTAGATCTAATACCTTTTCTCTCGCCATTTCATTTGTATAAGGTGGAGAAGCATAATGAATACATTCAATATCTACACCACGCTTCATAGTGAGATAACCTGCCACAGGTGAATCAATACCACCAGAAAGCATTAATAAAGCTTTACCACCAATACCTACTGGATAGCCTCCTGCACCTGGAATCATATTATCCATAATATAAATCGCATCTTTTCTATATTCTACACGCACTAAGATATCTGGGTTATGTACATCAACAGATAATTCTTTAGTTGTATGATGGAATACATAGCCTGCAATTTCTTTATTCATCTCAATAGATGTCTTAGGATATGATTTGTCATGTCTTTTTGTATCAATCTTAAATGTATTTCCTTCATCATGATCAATAATATAAGTAACAACTTCTTTTGCTTTTTCTAAGTCATGTTCCACCTTATAACATAATGAGAAGTTGTGAATACCAAAGATTGTCTTTAACTTATCTGTTACTTCTTCCGCATTTTCTTCATTTAAATAAATATAAAGACGGTCATATGTTAATTCATATTCTAAGGCAGAATAGTCATGAAGTATTTCTTTTGTATTCTTTAATAGTTTTCTAATGAATAGTTTACGGTTCTTTCCTTTTGTAGTTAATTCTCCAAAACGGACAAGGATATGATCTGGTTTCATCTAATTACCTCTGTTTCTTAATTCTATTTAATGTATCTTTTAAAGCATCTAGGAATGCATCTAATTCCTCTTTTGTAGTGAGATGTGAGAATGAAAGTCTTAATGCACTTGAACTAATAAGAGGATTTAAATGCATAGCAGCAAGGGTATGAGAGATTTCTACTTTTTTACTTGAACATGCACTCTTAGTAGAAATATAGATTCCTTTTGTTTCTAAATCATGCACAATAACTTCTGGTTTATAGTGTGGACATGAAATGTTTAAAATAAATGGACTTGCATCTTCTGGTGAGTTAATCACTACATTGTCCATCGCACTTAATTGTACACGTAGATAGTCATTAAGTGACTTTACATAATCATAATGATTCTTTTGTGATTCAATAGCTTTACGCATTGTCTTTGCGAGTACAATATCCACGCATGCATTACTTGTACCACCTCTTAAGCCATTTTCCTGCTGACCACCATTAATAAGAGGCACAATGCTTGCAGTACGCTTCTTATAAAGTAATCCACTTCCCTTTAAGCCAAATACCTTATGAGCTGAGAAAGTAGCTAAATCTATATCATCTAATGTAATAGGAAGTTTACCTAAAGCCTGTACCATATCTACATGATATTTAGTCTTAGGATTCTTTTTATGTACAATAGATGCAATTTTATGAATAGGATTAATTGTTCCTACTTCATTATTCACATACATTGTAGAAACAAGAATTGTATCTTCTCTTATTAAAGATTCTAATTCTTTTAAATCAAGATGTCCCTTTGAATCAATAGACACATAATCTACATCAAAGCCAAACACTTCCTCTAATTGTTTAAATGTATTGGCAACACTTGAATGTTCAAAAGCTGTTGTAATAATATGCTTTCCTCTATTCATATATTGGAAAGCTGTTCCTTTAATTGCTGTATTGTTGGATTCTGATGCACATGATGTAAAGATCAGTTCATCAGGAGAGACATGAAGTAGTTTCGCAATATGAGCTCTTGATTGCTCAATTAAACGGCTTACTTCATAACCTGGTGCATATGCAGAATCAGAATTCGCAAAATAAGTTGTTAAAAGTTTTGTATATGTAGAGCGTATTTCCTCATCAAGAGGTGTCGTAGCTACATAGTCTAGATAAATCATCTAATCACCTCGCTTTAAATAATAACGAGATAAAAGAAAAAAGTCCACCCTAAGCGGACTTAATTTCTTTCCTTTTAATAAGCTCTTCATATTTTCCTGGTTCAAGTCTTTCTAGAATATCTACTGCAACTTGTAATGCATTACGATATTCACCATTTCTAAATAAGACTTCAGCCTTTGTAAGTTCTGTATTCACTTCTAAGAACATTGAACGATAACGATTCGCATAAACAATCGCATCCTCGACCATACCTGCAGTTACAATCATATTATGTACATTATCATAAAGCTTATAAATCACATCTCTTGCCCCTTCTACCTTGGCACATAATTCATTCAATACAACTGGTTTATGAGATTTAAAACGTTTAATTTCTTCTACTTTATTATAAGAATCCGCAATATAATCACGATAAGAATCATTTACTAAAGGAAGATGTTCATTCTTGATTTCTGACTTAATTTCTAATAAGACAATATTGATATTTTCTAAGAGTTCTTCTGTTTTCTGATTCTTAGTTTCAATATCTTCTTTCTGCTTTTCAAACTCTTCTAGATATGTATCATGCTGCATCATTCGATCATATAGATTTTCTACATGTTCCAACATATTTGCATAAGCGAAATGTCCAGATTCCATCTGTTCAATCAAATCATTGGCATCCTTTTGAATCTGTTTAAATTCTTCATACTTCTTGCTGATTACAACTTCTTCTTCATCAATCACAAATTCAGTAATCAAACGACGATATTCTTTCATTGTATTTTGATAAACATCTGTCAATCTCTGAAGTTCATTATAACTTTCTCTCCACTTTTCCTTGAACTGCTTATAAGAATCAAGTTCTTTACCTAAATCAATCACTAATTCTTCAATTAATCCAGTTAATGGTTCAAGTACTTCTGCTGCACCCTTGATATCAACATTCTTTACATGAGCAATAGATTCTTCCATCTGTTCATCTACTTCCTGACGACGTGCTGCAATATTCATTTCTTCAAGTGCATATTCATCACCTTCTAAAGAAGTAATCAATTCATCCACCTTATCAATCTTACTTGGTAATAAGTCAGATACAACATATACATAAGAAGGAAGATCCTTTAAGTTTTCTTGAAGACTATCAATACGATTTTCAATTTCTTCAGTAAAATTCTTTGCATCCGCAAACATCTGATTATTCATCAATGTTTCAAGCTTCACAAAATCATCATCTAATTCTTTAAACATTTCTAAAGCATGTGGTACAAATTCTTCTACTTTAACACGAATCTTTTCATACTCATTGCCTACTTCACGGTATTTTCCTTTTACTCTAATGATTTCTACACGCTGGATGTTTTCTATTTCTGTCACCTTCTCAATACGTGTAAGAAGGTCTTTAGCGTCATGATCATAACGCTGTGTCATTTCATGAATCAACGCAAGCTTCTTCTTTATGCCATGGGTTTTTCCATAAAATAAAGATTCATCCACTTCATTCACAAGAACACCTAATTCATTCTTCTGGAATTCAGTAATCTTTTCAAAATCTTTTGTGAATTGTTCATATTCTTCAGCCACTTCTGGCATATTTTTCGCAATAGACTGTACACGACCTAATCTATATTGTAATGGTAGCGTTTTAATTCCATTGATTTGGTTTTGTAAGTCCAATATTTCCTGACGATATATCTTTAATTTAATTGAATGATATACAATCATAAAAATAATCAAAGCAACAAGAATAGCCCCAAATATTATTAAGTTTTTTACTCCTACATATTCTATAAAATTCTTCATATAATCCATAAAACATCCCTCTCTTACATATCGATATAATTTTATCATATTTTCCAAGTCATTTCATTATGGAATCGTGAAACACTATTAAAAAATACACATATGTATATTTCTTTTTATGAAAATCTTTACTCTTTCTTAAAAATAGGAATATGATTGTATTGTTTAGGGAGGGTAAAAGATGAATGAAAGTACAGATTTAATTAATGGAAAGATATGGAAAGCCATCCTCTGGTTTTCTATTCCAATGTTAGTAGGGAATTTATTTCAACAGCTCTATAATACTGTAGACTCCTATGTTGTAGGAAACTTTGTAAGTTCAGGTGCTCTTGCAGCAGTTGGGCAGTCTACACCAATCATTAATACTCTTGTGGGTTTCTTTACTGGTCTTGCGACAGGTGCTGGAGTAGTCATTGCCCAATATTTTGGTGGCAATCACTTAAATAAGATGAAAAAAGCAATTCATACTTCAATTGCCTTAACTCTTATTTTATGCGTATTATTCACTATTCTAGGTATCGGATTATCAAAACAGATTTTAATTCTTATTGGTTCTCCTGATTCAGTCATGGCTCCCGCTTCTTTATATTTACGTATTTATTTTGGTGGTATTTCTTTTGTATGTATTTATAATATGGGATCTGGTATATTACGTGCTGTAGGTGATTCTAAAACTCCTTTATACTATTTAATTGTTGCATCTATTATTAATATTATCTTAGACTTTGTTTTTGTATTATATTTTCATATGGGTGTTGCTGGGGCTGGATGGGCTACTTTTATTGCCCAGGGAATCAGTGCATTACTTGTTATGATCAAATTAGTATTCTCTAAAGAAATCTATAAAGTAGAGTTTAAAGATATTTCTATTGATATGCCTATTTTAAAGAAGATTATTGAAATAGGTATTCCTACTGCTCTTCAGCAGTCCATTGTATCTTTTAGTAATGTAATCGTTCAGTCTTATATCAATACTTTTGGCGCCAATGCAGTGGCTGGCTATACTTCTTATGTTAAAATCGATGGATTCCTACAGTTGCCAATTCAAAGCTTTGCGATGGCTATTACGACTTTTACTGGGCAGAATATTGGTGCGCATGCCATAGATCGTGTTAAGAAAGGTCTTCGTACGACAATGGCAATGACTTTTGGAGTAACAACTATTGGAGTGCTTATTATTTATATATTTGGAGAACAATTGGTAGGTATCTTCTCTAGTGATCCTGAAGTGATTAAATATGGTTATTTAATGGCCCGAATATTCGCAGCAGGTTATCTTACATTACCTGTCATACAGATTATATCTGGTGCATTAAGAGGTGTTGGTTTATCTAATATTCCTATGTATTTCATGGTAGGTACTTTTGTCTTTTTAAGACAAATTTATCTTGCGATTGCAGTACCTTTAACTCATAACATTGGTATTGTATTTGCAGGATGGCCAGTTACATGGGTGATCTGTATGATTGGTTTACTTATTTATTATTTCCGTGTACATTGGTTAGATCATGTATAAGAATATCGGTATTATTCCGATATTCTTTTTTTGTAGTGGTATAATTGATATTGAACTGAATATCCATAAGAAAACTTATAGTTTAAGTGCTGGTTTAAAGGAATCAGGTGAAGTATTATCTGAGAGTAGGATTCCAGCTGATTCTGATTTTATTATCAAGCAGGCTACCCTGGCCATTTTTTATGCTAGAAGCTTGCAGAAAGAGGTAACATATGATTAAAACAATTCTAGGTGATATCACAAAAGTGTCAGATGTAGAGGCTATTGTGAATGCAGCGAATAATCTTCTTTTAGGTGGTGGAGGCGTAGATGGCGCAATCCACAAGGCTGCTGGAGGTGAACTACTTAAAGAATGTAGAACACTTCATGGATGTGAGACAGGAGAAGCTAAAATCACAAAAGCATATAATCTTCCTTGTGATTATGTAATTCATACTGTGGGACCAATATGGTATGGTGGAAATCATAATGAAAAAGAATTACTGGCTAATTGTTATTATAATTCGATGAAGCTTGCAATGGAGCATGGTATTAGAAAGATTGCCTTCTCTTCCATTTCTACTGGTGTCTATCATTTTCCGGTTGAAAAAGCGGCGCATATTGCACTCGAGACAGTATCTCAATTCTTAAAAGAACATACTAATGATTTTGATTTGGTAGAATGGGTTCTCTTTGATTCTCATACTCAATCTGTATATGAAGCAGAATTGAAGAAATTTATGTAGTTTTCATCAACTTTTATTTGACTTTCACTACTTTATTCAGTATAATCAAACTCGCAATAAAATGAATAGCGGTACATAACAGTCGTGCAGCTACGTTCTTGACTTAGGGATGCAAAGTATCTTACCGCAAGAGAAATGCTTAATAGGAACATACGCAGGGTGAGTTATGAATTGTTATTGTTTTATGCAAATAAAACAATAAGGAGGTAACGTCAATGGCACGTTATACAGGCCCAATCTGGAAAAAGTCTAGAAGACTTGGTTTCTCAGTATTGGAAAACGGAAAAGAATTAAACAAGAGACCTTATGCTCCAGGTCAGCATGGTCAGAAGAGACACAAGAGCACTGAATATGGTCTTCAGTTAGCAGAAAAGCAGAAAGTAAGACATATGTATGGTATTAACGAAAAGCAGTTCCACAACACTTTCGACCGCGCTTCTAAGATGGAAGGTGTAACTGGTGCAAACTTCTTATTCTTACTTGAATCAAGATTAGACAACGTAGTTTATAGAATGGGATTTGCAACTACTCGTAGAGCAGCTAGACAGTTAGTAAACCATGGTCATATTTTATTAAACGGTATCAAGACTGATATCCCTTCATGTAGAGTAAATCCTGGTGACGTTATTACTGTTAAGGAAAGATCTCAGCAGTTAGATGTTATCAAGACAGCTTTAGAAGCTCAGACTCATGTTCCTGGCTTCGTTGAAGTAGATGCTGAAAAGAGAACTGGTAAGTTCACTAGACTTCCTGAAAGATCTGAATTAAATCAGGAAATCAACGAACAGCTAATCGTCGAATACTATAACAGACTTGGTTAATTCTATTAGCAGCCTTAGGGCTGCTTTTTTATTGGAGTAGATATGAATGCAACATTTAATTTAGTCATGGATATTATTGGCACGATTGCTTTCGCAATTTCTGGTGTTATGGTTGCGAGTAAGAAAAAGATGGATTTATTTGGTATAAATATTCTTGCACTATGTACAGCAGTCGGTGGAGGGATGGTCAGAGATGTACTGATCGGTGTCACTCCCCCTGTTATGTTTAGAAATCCAATCTTTGTAATCATTGCATTAGTGACTGCCAACTTGACAATTTTAATATTATATTTTCATAAGAAAACAACTAGAAAGAGTATTGAATCTCTGACAACTCAATTATTATTTATCTTTGATACTTTAGGTCTTGCTGCATTCACAATGGATGGGGTGAATGCAGGTATGGCAGTTCATACAGGAATATTTCTTCCAGCCTTCCTTGGCGTCATGACAGGTGTAGGTGGAGGTATTATCCGTGATGTTCTCGCAAATGAATTACCGCAGGTATGTGTGAAACAGATCTATGCATCTGCTTCCATCGTTGGTTCCATCATTACATGTTTATTCATAAAGTATGGAGAAACGAATACTGCAGTTATATTAGGGTTTATTATAGTTGTACTTATCAGAGTACTTGCAGCCCATTATCGATGGGATTTACCAACAATTGAATACTATGAAGACAAACAAAAATAGGTTCTCGCGTGAGAACCTATTTTTTTGCATCATCATCAATACTTGACTGGATATTTGTACAGTCCATTAAAGAGCTAATAAGCTGTGCACGATTACGTTTAGTCATTGGAACCTTTTCACCTGTAGTAAGTTCTACATAATCAGGACCAAATAAACGAATATATTCTCTATTAATCGTATAGCTTCTATGAATCTTAAAAAATTGTGTACCGAGTAATTCTTCCATCTTATTAAAAGAGACAGTACATGTAATTTCACCTTTACTTGTATATATAACTGTATTGTGCTGAAATGCCATTACATAATGTATATCCTTTAAGGGAATTAAACATGTGTGTTTACTCTTATCATTTACTAAGATTGTTTTATCTGGTTCTATCAGTTTTTTAACCATATCCTTATAATACTGATATGTAGTAGAACCCATCTTATGAGGGAATACTTCTCCTTCTTCTAGTTTTCCTATGTAATCTGGTATATTAATATGTACAATACGTCCTTCTCTTTCCTTCTCAATAGACCAGACGAATGTACATCTTTGTTTTTCATGAACCATTTCTAATGATTTCATATCAGTCATAAGAAAAAAGCGTCCAACAATAATACATATGTTCTGCTGATTAAAAACACATTGTAAATCAATATGTGTCAATTCACTTTCTGAGCATCCATTCATGACTGAATAGAAATAATTCACTAATTCATTCTTGCTAGAATAATATTGACTTGGATCAGCACCACAATAAAAAACATCATCGTCTAGATAATGGCTTAATAAACTCATATCCTTATGCCAAAATGTTTGTAAAATTTCCGTACTTGTCCCAATTAAATCATTTACCACTTTTTTCTCATATATATCACCACTATTAATTTACCAAAAATAATATTATAAGTCTCATAGTTATGTATAAAAAGTTTTTTTATTGCACGAAAAGTATTCTTTAGACTTTAATTTATTTAAATATGTAAATCATACCCCATTATTTTCGGATTTTAGTAAGTATTTTTATGACTTCACTTGTATTTTCTAATGTTTTATTATATTTGTTACTTATATAATACTCTATATCTTCAATTTAGTAAAGTAAAGCGTCTCTTGTCTCTCCATTTTCAATGGTTCCAGTGTGTCCATCTGCTATATATGTATTGACAACCTGAATACAAGCCTGTTCTCTCACAAATGAAAGTATCACTCACTTACATCTTTTTGAGCTTCACTTAAATACTCCACAAGATAATCAATCGTTTCTCCACCGCCAGGGTCAACAACCATACCATCTTCAATCTATTTTAGTCCTTCTTCTCTTCATTCATCTTTTATTCGTGCAATTATCTTACACGAATAGACTATCGCTTAAGTTTATTTTCGTAAGCAAAAAAAGTGAAGAAAACATTATTCTCCACCTCTATCATATCTTATAAATCTATTTCCTTGATACGTTAATATACCTTCTTCTCCTTCTTTTAGAGATATATAAGCATAATAATCTACAGGAAATCTCTTCATCTGTCCATCTTCTAACCCAAAACAAATATAGTACTTATGACCATTCATTTCTTTTGTAAGTACATGAGCTCTTATAGAATGAAGAGCTGAACGATTATTCTTTAACCACCATAAAATACTTTCACCAAACATATATTCCCCACCAAAAGACTAATATTTCACAGTTATTCATCTTCATCTACTGTATTAAAAAAACTTTCTAAAAATACAAATAAACAATCCATTTCTATCACCTCAATGTTTACTAGTATAGTATTTAGATATGTAATTGTTATGGACTCTATGTGTTTTTTATATGTATTTTTCATAAAGAAAATGACTTCAGATGAATGATAATCAAAGATTTTTTTCTGCACCTTGTTTCTTAACTTAATATTCTTTTTTAATCTTCTTTTTCAAAAATCAGATCCATTACTTGTACATGTCCGGTTCCACGCTGTTTTACAGGAATATATCCAACATATCGCCACCCTTGTGAAGCTCTTTTATCAATAATAGAACGATATTCATCAATACAATATACATTACCTGCACCTATTCCCCAGCCTTCTAGATTACAACTTATAGTTTCATATGCATATTTATACATGGTTTATCCTTTAACTTGTAAACTTGAAGCTATATCAATAATTAGTTTTCTGTGACATTCTGTAAATCTTGGCAAAACCTTTCATAATCAAATTTGCCTTTGGTTTTGACTTTTTTTACTGCTCTTATTACAGTATCTCTAATAATAATAACTTTTTCCTCATCTGTCGCATTATAATATTGGTCAAAGTCTATTCTAATATCAACGCTGGCACAACTTCCATTTCCAATAAATCTAACCTTTTCTTTCCACATTCCCTTTTGATACAAATCCTTTGGAGCACATTGAGGACATATACCAATTACTTTCTTGTTCCATCTTCATAAAACATCTTTTTTAAAGCAAGTTCTGTTGGAATAATGGATACAATTAGAATAATACATTGCAATAGGACAAAGATAAGAGAAATCATACTATATGTATTGTCATTAGTACGTAATAGTAATACAGAAACAAGAACTGAAAAAGCAAACATGAATAACCCCATCTTATACCAAAGTCTTCCACAGTGCTCATTCGCAAATTTCCATGTATCCATATTTTTCATTGAACGCGTTGTTCTGTATCCTACTAAACCATTTATATTTTTGGGATAATGTTTCCACATGATTCTTCCTGTGACAATCACAACAACAGGAATCAACAAGTTACATAAAAACAATACATACATAAGATATACCTCCTTTTGCATTTGTCTTATATCATTAATAGAAGCAGTTGTCGCAAAACTTACGACACCTGAACGATTCAATTCTTCTTTCAATGCATCCCTAATATGCTTACCTAGCGTCTTGACATGTCTCTCAAATAATTCAACCACACGATATCATTATTAACAGGCACATTAAGTTTAATTTCTTTATCTGCTATTTCAAACAAAATCTATTCGTTTTTCATAATAGATTTACCTTCTTGTTGATTAAGTTCTTTCTCCTTTACATCTTCTTATCTTTTATATAGATACAGAAAAAGAACTTTCCTATATAAGTATTATACCATTTCTTATCCACAATTGTTTTTACAACTATATTATAATATTTATCTCATTATAAAAACAGGAGTATCACCCCCGCCAATATGGGCGAAGGAATACTCCTGTCTGGGTTTATTGTAAGCATAATTCAAATAATAATCAACTATCATTTATAGAATCTTAATACCTGATATTGATAATAGTCATCCTTATCTAGATAACCAACTGAAATGCCTTTTCCATTATATGCTGTTTTACCACTACTTGATTTATCTTTTGCTTCTTCTAGTAATGTATCAATCTCAGTATCTGTTGCTTTATTGTAGTTTGCTTTAATAAGTTTTTTCGCATATGTAAGTGCCTCATCATTATACTTACTTGCCTTACTCACAAAAATAAGCATATTTCTTAATATGACAATTGATTGATGTTTTAGACATAAGACCTCCTCCTTCATACTTCTATTCTATCATTATATGACTACTCCATTTATTGCTTTTTTACGATAAAAAAAAGAACATATAATTTCTATACGTCCTTCACAAAACTGGAATTTACTTTAATAAATATTTTTCAAACGCTTTATGATTATCAAAGTGGACTTCTCTAAAAAACAGAA
>NZ_FR898832.1:0-713 GCF_000437715.1 Catenibacterium sp. CAG:290 | reverse complement strand
ATTGTTTGACCATCAAATGATAAATCCTTATAATAGGGAAAAAGGAGTGGGGAGAATGGCGAAAACTATTGTTGGTGCAGTATTAGAAAATGATCCAGCATCACGTAACTGGTTCAATGTCATATTGAACTATCCAGGTGTACATGCTATCTTTTTTTATCGCATCAATCATTTCTTATGGACAAAATGTCATATGAAATTAATTGCACGTTTCCTGTCACAAGTAGCACGCTTTTTTACAGGGATTGAAATTCATCCAGGTGCAACCATTGGTAAACGATTATTTATTGACCATGGTATGGGAGTTGTAATTGGGGAAACAACCATTATTGGTGATGATTGTTTATTATATCAAGGTGTGACTCTTGGAGGGGTAGGTACAGGAGAACATACATGTAAAAGACATCCAACCTTACACAATAATGTAATGATTTCAGCTGGTGCAAAAATCATTGGTGATATTACTATAGGAGATAACAGTATTGTAGGTGCGAATTCAGTTGTATTAAAAGATGTACCACCAAACTGTACAGTAGTAGGTGTTCCTGGTATGATTGTGAAAGAGAATGGTGTCAAAGTACATCGCGAATTATAAAAAGGGGCATAAGCTCCTTTGTAAGTGTCTCAGTAGCTCAGCTGGATAGAGCATTCGCCTCCTAAGAGAAAGCCGAGGCATTCCCCAAAGGGAAAAAATGAAAAACAACTTTCAGTTC
>NZ_FR898831.1:0-11908 GCF_000437715.1 Catenibacterium sp. CAG:290 | reverse complement strand
AATGACATTGGCGCCGAAGCGCTTTTTGATTATTTTACTTTATGAATCCAGTTGAACTTATCTGGAAGTTTACCCCATTGGATACCTGTTAAAGTATCATATAATTTCTGAGTTAATTCACCAGTCTTAAAGTCATTGATAAGAACTTCTTCACCCTTATAACATAATTCACCAACTGGAGAAATAACTGCTGCAGTACCTGTACCCCAAGCTTCTTTTAAAGCACCAGTACGTCCTGCTTCCATTAATTCATCAACACTTAGATGACGTTCTTCTACTTTATAGCCCCAGTCACGAAGAATTGTAAGCATAGAATCTCTTGTAACACCTGGAAGTACTGAACCTTCAAGAGGTGCAGTCACTACTGTATCGTTGATTAAGAACATGATGTTCATAGAGCCAACTTCTTCAACATACTTTCTTTCCTGACCATCTAGCCATAATACCTGAGTATAACCATGTTCTTCAGCTTTTACCTGAGCAGCAAGTGAACCAGCATAGTTACCACCACATTTAGTGAAACCAGTACCACCCTTTACAGCTCTTACAAATTCATCTTCAATCCAGATCTTAACTGGTGCAACACCTTCAGGATAATAGTTTCCAACTGGTGTTAAGATAATAACGAATTTATATTTATTTGCTGGATGAACACCAACACCTGGTTCAGTCGCAAACATGAATGGACGAATATATAGAGAAGTTTCAGGTGCAGTAGGAATCCAATCCTGTTCATACTTAACAAGAGTTTCTACAGCTTCTACGAAGTCTTCTTCTGGTAATTCAGCCATACATAAACGTTTATTTGAGTTTCTCATACGTTTTGCATTCATTTCTGGACGGAATAACTGAACATTTCCTTCAGGATCACGATAAGCCTTTAATCCTTCAAAAGTTTCCTGTGCATAGTGAAGGACCATTGTAGCTGGATCCATCTGAATTGGAGCATATGGTACAATACGTGCATCATGCCATCCTTTTTCAGAATCCCAATCATATACAAACATATGATCTGTAAAATATTTACCGAAGCCAAGATTTGACTGATCTGGCTTTTCTTTAAGAGTCTTTGCTCTTTCTACTTTGATTTCCATTATTAAAATCCCCCTTTAGAATTGTTCTCATTATAGTACTATCATTTACTAGATGCAATACAAAATGAGGAAATAATACAAAACAATTTATATAATTTATGGAAAACAGAAAAATAACACTAAATCACTTTAACATGCAAACTCTTTTCTAATACTGTAAGAGCAGCTTTTTCTAGGTTTTCATCAAAAGAAGCACATCCTTTTGTATCTACTTCAATTAAAGCTTCAGGAAGCGCACTCTTAATCATAATACAATTAGAAATCACACAAATATCAGTCACTACTCCTACTACTCTTACTTCTTCATAAGCTGTATCCTTTAATAAGTTCGCAAGCATTAAAGATGGGAAAGTATTTTTTTCAATCACTGTATGATTTCTACTTAAAGACTGCAATTCTCCATAAAGTTCATGTCCTTTTGTCTGTGAGATACAGTGAGGAACAGGTAAATTCTTACCTTCCTGTGACTCTAGATAGTTATTAAAGTGTGTATCTTTAGTAAACCAGACATCTTCACCTTCTTCTTCATATTTCTTTACTAATGAAATGATATAAGGGGCAATCTTGGTTGCTTTTTCAAATCCAAGTGCACCATCCACAAAATCATTCTGATAATCTACAACAACTAGTAGTTTCTTACTCATAATGAAACCTCCTTTTTTATTTATTATAAACCACTTTCATATGTTATAATAGAGCACAGAGAGGTGTTTTTATGGATAAGAATTTATTGGGTATGTATGATTTAAAAATTGAAAGATTAAAGAAAGCATTAGAAAGAAATAACATGACCTGTAATGTATTTAATACAGAAGAAGAACTTCATGATTATTTTAAAACAATTTTCAAGGACCAAAAGGTAGTGGCAGTAGGTGGTTCTATGTCACTTGATGAAATGCATGTATTAGATTTAGTACGTGCAAGTGATGTGAAGTTTCTTGATCGTTATGCTAAAGGATTAACTAAAGAAGAAATCAACGCAATACATCATGAAGCATTTAATGCGGATATTTATTTAACGAGTACCAATGCAATGACAACAGATGGCTGTTTATATAATATTGATGGCAATGGTAATAGAGTGGCTGCAATGATTTATGGACCTAAGGATGTTTATGTCGTTGCTGGTGTCAATAAGATTTTTGAATCAGAGGAAGAAGCCATTGATCATATAAAGAACGTGTCAGCACCAGCAAATGCGATTAGATTAAACCGTCAAACAGGCTGTGCTGTTACTGGTAAGTGTGTGAACTGTATGGCAGATCAAAGAATCTGTGCATCTTATGTCAAACTTGCACGTCAAGGAAACAAGGATAGAATTCATGTAATTATTATGAGACAGGAGTTAGGTTATTAATATGAAAGCAGGAATACTATGTCCTATCTCTGCACTACCATCATCTTATGGTGTAGGAGATTTTGGAAAGAACGCATATACATTTGTGAATCAACTAAAGAAATCAGATATAAAGATCTGGCAGATCTTACCACTTAATCCTTTAGCATATAGTAATTCGCCTTATCAGCCTTATTCATCTTATGCGGGTGATGAACTTTATATTGATTTAGAAGACTTAGTTAAAGATGGATTACTTGAAAAAGGAGAACTAAAAACATTTAATAAACAGGCTGAAACAGTGGAATATGAAGCTGTACGTGCATATAAAGAAGACTTATTAAGACTCGCTTATAAAAGATTTGAATTTAATGATGATTTTAAGCAGTTTGTGGAAAACAATAAATGGGTTGAGGGTTATGCATTATTTCGTACCTTTAAATTAACAAATGAGGGAAAGCCATGGACAGAGTGGCATGAGGAATATAAGGAGTTCCCTAAACATCAATCTTTTGAACTGTTACCTTTTGAAAAAGAAATCAATTATCAGGAGTTCCTACAGTACTATTTCTTTAAACAGTGGTATGCATTAAAGAAATATGCGAATGATCAGGGTATTATGATTATAGGGGATATGCCTATCTATGTAGGATTAGATAGTGCTGATTGCTGGTTAGATCAGGAAGACTTCTTATTAGAGGAAGATGGCACACCTTCATTTGTAGCAGGTGTACCACCTGATTATTTTAGTGAATTTGGACAGAGATGGGGTAACCCTATCTATGACTGGGATCACCTAGAAAAGACAAATTTCAAGTTCTGGATTGATAGAATTCATAGTGCGAATAAGCTTTATGATGAAGTACGTATTGATCATTTCCGTGGATTTGACACTTATTGGAAGATTCCAGCATCAGAACCTACTGCAGTAGTAGGGGAATGGGTAGAAGCACCAGGTTATGCACTATTTGACAAATTATTTGAAGAATATCCAGATACACATATTCTTGCTGAAGATTTAGGCTTATTAAGAGACGAAGTATATGAATTAAGAGATCATTATAATTTCAAGGGTATGTATATTTTCCAGTTCCATTACAAGGATGAATTTGATTTTGATAAGGTTGTTGTATATAGCGGTACACATGATAATGATACATTAATGGGATGGTATAATAATCTTGATAAAGATAGCTTAAAGGATGTAGAACTCTTATTAGATGGTTATAGGGAACGTAAATTACATCGTCAGATGATTCATTATTGTATGGATTTACCTGCTGAATCTGTCATTATTCCAGTATGGGATCTTTTAGGAGAACCAGAAACATCACGCTTTAATACTCCAGGTACTATTGGATCTCCTAACTGGGAATGGAAGATGTCTCGTTTTACAGAATTCAACAAAGAAATGAAATTCATGAAGAAAATCATTCATGATACGAATCGAGATGAAACTCTATGAAAAGAGCCATTGTATTAAGTGGTGGAGGATCTAAAGGAGCCTATGAAGCAGGTTTCTTACTTGCTGCAAAAGAATTAAACCAACATTTTGATATTGTGACAGGAACTTCTATTGGTGCGCTCAATGGTGCATTAGTCGCTATGGGAGACTATGAAGGATTAGAGTATACATGGAATATATTAGATATGGATCATGTCTTTAATAATGCACCTGATTTAACTGATTTAAGAGATGACTTTATGACAACTTCTTTATTTAATAAGGAAGAGGGAAGTAACTTGTCTGAACTTAAAGAATCCATTGCTCAGCAGACATCTCTTGCACAATCTTTTTTGAAACACTATTTTAAAAACAAAGGGGCAGACAATACACCATTTGTAGAACACTGCCGTGGACTGATGGATGAAGAACGTTTATTGTCTTCACCTATTGATTTTGGTATATGTACAGTGCAGTTTCCAAGCATGAAAGCATGTTATAAGACTAAATCAGAAATGGAAAAAGGTCATATGCTTGACTATTTACTTGCAAGTAGTGCCTGTTTTCCTGTCTTTCCAATGACAGAAATAAATGGTAATAAATATATTGATGGGGGATTTAGTGATAATCTTCCTATTGATCTTGCTTTAGATATGGGAGCTGATGAAATAGTCGTAGTGGATATGCATCTTATTCCAGTTCATCCACAATATATCAATCGTCCTTCTATTCTTTATTCATGTCCACCAGTTGATTTAGGTGGTTTTATGGACTTTAATAAGGATGCACTAGAAAGAAATAAGCGTTTAGGCTACTTAATGGCTTATAAATTATTTGGAAATTATGAAGGCAATCAGTATACTTTTCTTCCTTCAAATCAGACAGTATTTCATGATTACTATAAACAATTATTGATGATGGAAAAAGAAATGAGAGGATTCTTTAATAGTAATTCTTCAGAACTGACATCTTTATTATTAGAAGCCAATCATCAAATAATCTTAAATCTCAAAGATTATACATATATTACTTTAGATTTTATTGGAGAATTAATGGGCTTTGATGATTTAAAGGTTTATGCATTTGAAGAATACAAAAATATGATTCTTAATGCATTTGAGAAATATATGGAAAAGGATTATTTCCCTCAGGAACTAAGTCTGACAAAGGTGAATCTGTCTTTCTTACAAAATCATCTCAACAGAGAATCAATTGTAGGATTCTTTCTACATCAAATGAAATACAAGGAAACAATGGATATGAAGTCGTATTATACGTTTTGTAAAAAGGAATTAATGATGGCTTCATTGATTTATATATTAATGGGAGGTGGATCAAATGAACATCATTAAAAGGAAATGTCAGAAAGAAGATATAAAAGAAGTTGTTTCTCTTTTTAATGAAGTGATTGAAACAGGACTTTATCTTGAAGAAGACACACCTGTTCTTGATGATTTTATTGAATCAGCATCATATTGTGGTGTAATGCTTGATGATCATCTATTAGTAGGTGCTTATTTGATTAGATCTTTAGGAACTGGACATTGCAAGCATATTGCAACTTGTTCTTATGCAATTAAAGCTGACTATAAGAAAGAACTAGATAGTCTGATTAAGGACTCTTTAGAACAGGCATTTAAAGCTGGATATGCAATTATGCAATTAAATACAGTCACTAAAACATTAAAGACAGTTTTAGATACAGTAGGCTTTAAGAGTTTAGGAATGATTCGTGATGGCTTTAAAACGTCTAAAGGTGATTGTGAGAACACTTATGTTTTATATCGTACTCTAGATGAATCTATTTTAGAATGTAAGGAAAAACAGGACCCTATGTCCATTGAAATCAGTCATATCTCAAAGAAGATTCAAAATAGAGGAATTTATTGGATTGTATCAGAAGTCAAACATTATCGTATACAAACAAAAAGAGAATACTCTACCTTCGATTATCGTGATCTTCATTATCAATCAGAAGAAGATATTAAAAAATTTGTAGAAAATATTTTCCATAAGTATTATATTGAGAATGAAAAAAATCATGATACTGTGCATGTTTTATCCGTTCATACATCTAAGGATGATGCAGTAGCTGAATGGGTCAAGAGAGATGATCTAGAATTACAGAAGCAGATGACAAGCATGCATAGTTTTTCAAAGGGAGTTAAATAATGAAGGAACTGAATTATAAAAGAATTGGAATTTATCTTTTAGGATTATTGATTTTAGGCTGTGGTATTGATCTCAATACAAAGACACAATTAGGTGTGTCACCCATCATCTCTGTAGCCTATAATATCGCCTATCTCACCCATATTCCTATTGGTGTAATGACTTTTATCTATTATGTTTTACTTGTCATTATTCAATGGATTTTACTAGGTAAGAAGTTTGATTTTTTTCAATTCTTACAGATTCCTGCTAGTTTAGTAATAAGCTTTTTTATTCAGGTTTTTGATGGAGTTATTCCTGTCGCTTCTAGTTATTCAGCACGTTTAATGATGCTTATTCTTGCGATTGTAATTACGGGCGTTGGGGCATCACTCACTGTAGGTATGAAAATAGTACCTAATCCTGCAGATGGCTTAGCAAGTGTTATTGGAGAAAAGTGTCATAAAGGATTTGGTTTTGGTAAGAATCTCTTTGATGGTATTTCCATTGTAATATCTCTTATTATTGGCTTTGTCTTTACAAGTGGTATTTTGGGTATTGGGCTAGGAACCGTGATTTCTATGATCTTTACAGGTCGTGTAATTGCCTTGCTTGAAACAAGTGTTTCTAGACTATATTCTTCTGTCAGAGAAATAGAGTTTGCTGAATAAAGAAGATTAAAAAGGCAAATATGCTCATCTATGCATATCTGCCTTTTTTTGTGCTGAGCATGGCACTCATTCAGTCGGAGATAGTCCGACCACAGGTAATTACCGCCAAGTGTGATGAACTACAAGCCGATACTATAAAGGTTGAAGTGAAGGAGATACGTATCATCCTCAAGGCAGATGTAAATGGTGTATTAAATATCATGCGTAAAAGTAGCGTTGTGGATGTAAACATCCTATACAGTAGAGGCGAAGTGGACACGCAATAAGAATAAGGATTGCCTAACAATAGGTGGAGACTTAAATATCAATCTTCTTAAACGGATGCGTAAGCATCCTAGAAGTCTTGACTTCTAATACGGAGTATTAAGACGAGGTAGTTCACTATTAATCCTAAAATTTGGGTAAAAGAATAGGGGATAGACCTGGCTTGGTCAATCCCCTTAATTGCTATCAAAGTGAGTTTGAAATTATCATGTAAATGTAGCGCCGTATACAAGACTCGTTACGTACGGTGCAATGGGAGGCACAGTAATATTGATTAATCTTAGAATTGATTCTATTTCTCGTCTACCCTATTATGATTAATTGTCTAAGTCTTCACCGTTAGTTGCAATGACTTTTTTATACCAATCAAAAGATTTTTTCTTTATGCGTTTAAAAGTACCATGGCCATCATTATCTCTATCAACATAAATGAAGCCATATCTCTTTTCCATTTCACCTGTTCCATTAGAAATAAGATCTATACATCCCCAAGTTGTATATCCCATTAAATCAACACCATCTTCATCCACTGCATCTTTCATTGCTTGAATATGTTTCTTTAAGTATTCAATACAATAGTCATCTTGAATAGAACCATCTTCTTCAATCTTGTCTTTGGCCCCTAAACCATTTTCGACAATAAACAATGGCTTTTGATAACGATCATAAATTTCGTTCATAGTAATTCTTAATCCTAAGGGATCAATTTGCCATCCCCAATCACTTGTATCTAAATATGGATTAACAACTGAAGCAAAAATATTGCTTTCTGTTTGTTTTCCCTTGTCAGGATTAGCACTAGAAACACGAGATGAGTAATATGAGAAGCTAATAAAATCTACTGTATTTTCCTTTAAAATATTTACATCATTCTCTGCAAATGGTATTTCTGCATTTCTTTTTTCAATCCATTTTAAGGCATAGTTTGGGTAATAGCCTCGTGACTGCACATCAATAAACATATAACTTTCTCTATCATCACAAATTGATTTCCAATAATCTTCAGGATTACATGTTTCAGGATAATAAGAACCCGCAGCAAGCATACAACCTACCATATTTTCAGGATTTATCTCATGAGCTAATTTTGTGACTAGAGCACTTGCAACCAATTCATGATGTGCGCAGGTAATCATAGCTTGGGTTTTATTTTCACCTTCTTTAAATCTTAATCCTGCTGCTACAAATGGGAAATGAAGAATCATATTGATTTCATTAAAAGTGAGCCAGTATTTAACTAAACCATTATATCTTTCAAATAATACTTTAGCTAATTTAACAAAACAATCAATCATTTCTCTATTACGCCAGCCACCAAATTTATGAATCAAATGCATTGGGCAATCAAAATGATTAATTGTGACTAATGGTTCAATCCCATATTTTTTACATTCTTTAAAAATATTTTCATAAAATAATAATCCTTTTTCGTTAGGTTCCAACTCATCACCAAGAGGGAAAATTCTGGTCCAGGCGATAGATAACCTAAAAGTTTTAAAACCCATTTCTCCCATTAAAGCAATATCTTCCTTATAGTGATGGTAAAAATCGACGGCTTGATGACTTGGAAAATAATGATCATCGATTCGATCTATCCACTTTTCTCCAGTCCCAATCGCATAACGATCTGATCCATGGGGCATTAAATCTACATTGGCTAAACCACGACCATCTTCAAATATGCCACCTTCAACCTGATTCGCAGCAGTGGCACCTCCCCACAAGAATCCTTTTTTAAATCCCATATTAAGTTCCTCCTCTATTTATTTTGTCTCAAACAATTATAGCTACCTCCATATTGTTTGGCTTCCTGTCTATAGAATAGAGGATGAGATTAAAGAAAGCAAAAAAGTTTCCAATTTGGAAACTAGTCTTGTAATTCTAGCAATAGAATATCTATCATGTACTTAATGATATATTCACTGTATTTTTCATCGAGCAGGGGAACGATTATTTGTTTTTGACATAATGTAATACTTTCATTACATGTAATAAGCCATTGATCAACATGAGATTCTTTTATACGTTTAATGACACGCTTATTATAATGGAAAGAATGTCCATTTGTACTTAGTACAATTAAGATATCATTATCTAGAAAATGATAATCCTTGTTAAAATCAGCATCACATATAATTGTCTGAATATCATATATCTGAAGTTCTCTTTGGATATTATAACAAACAGATCTGACATCACCGTGTGCATATAAATATACTTTATTTGCTTGCTTGATATCTTGTACAAGTTTTTGAATTGACTTCAAATTAATATGATTGATCATATATTGGATATTTTGAATGAAATCTTTAGTAAAATGCATCACATTTGTTTCAAAACTTTGATGTGGGTTTAAGAATTTTTTTCTTTTTGAGATTAAATCTAAATATTGAATACACGCATTTTTAAATTCTTCATAGTTTTCATAATCTAATTTTCTTATGCATTTTGATACTTGACCTTTAGAAATTAAAGATTCTTTTGAAATGTCATCAATGCTTAGATTTGGAATTCTATGGATATTCTTTTTAATATAAAAGCATAATTCAAGCAAAGTTGTACTTGAAGAATGACTATTTAAATAATCGTTTACTTTATCTATAATCATTGTATCAACTCCATTCATACATTAGTTTATCATAAATGATCTTGAGTGACTATAAGCAGGGGATAGTGAAGCATTTTCAGTAATTATAAAAAATGATTTTGGTGAATAAAAAACACTTTAAAGGCAACGGTTGCAGTATTATAATGATTACTAGGTGAATTAGGAGGATGATTGATATGGTAAATATTATGTTGTGTTGTGCTGCAGGTATGTCTACAAGCTTACTTGTTGAAAAAATGAAGAAAGAAGCAGAGAAACAAGGTATTGAAGCAAATATCTGGGCAGTCGGTGCGAATGAAGCAAAAGCAAACGGCGCTAAAGCAGATGTTGTATTACTTGGCCCACAGGTAAGATATCTTGAAGCAACTGTTAAGAAGGAAGTAGCACCAACTCCTGCACAGTTAATTGATATGCGTTCATATGGTCGTATGGATGGTGCTGCAGTATTAAAGCAGGCTATGGACTTAATTGAAGCAAATAAGTAATGAAATCCGCATATGCGGATTTTTTTGTTTTATAATGGTAATAGAGGTGAGCATGATGGAAACAATATCTATTACCAATAGAGGGTCTATACGTAAGTTTGTGGATGATGTATTTATTGATACAATAGAAAATATCTATGCTTTATGTGATTTGAAAATATCTTATTATGGTGTAAGTATCGCATGTAAGAATACTGGTCAATTAAAGAAATATAAGAGAGGAAAAATATTACATAACTATCTATCAAATAATAAATTAGAAAGAATCAATTTCTTTTCAGTACCAGATGATTTTGTGACAGTAGCACATGATTATCTCCTCTCTATTTCTATTAACTATAAAAATAACTTTATGACAGCGACATTTGATAAAAATATAATCAATAATGAATGTATTGAAGAAATTAAAACCCTATTAGATACCTTCATGGAAAAAACCTATATGCAGGAAATGTATACGATGGATAAAGAAGAAACGCCTTTATTATATGCGATGGGAATTAAAAATGATTTCAAAACATTAAAAATACTATCAAGTGAAGCGGTGAAGGAGGACTGATTATGAATCTTCTTGTATTAGGAAATGGCTTTGATTTACTACATGGGTTACCAACAACCTATAAAGATTTTATCGATTTTACTACGTTATTTCGTATGTCGTTAGAAAAGAATGATATATCTCGTCTAGATTATGATTCACGTATGATAGATTTTATTCTTCATCTTTCTCTTGAATTATCCAATGAACTAGAATCTCTCATTAAAGATAATCTTTGGCTTATTCATCTAGAAAAAGAAACAATAGGAGAGGGCTGGAAGGATTTTGAAAAAGAGATGTCAGAAGTCATTCAAAAGCTTGATGCAATTAGATTAGAATGTGATGCGCAGTTTAAATCAGGACAGAAGGTCGCAAGAGTCAATGAGTATTTAGGCACATCTCTTCTTGATTTCTGGGGAGATCGTTGTTCTTTTGCTTCTATGGAACCTATCAAAGAACTAAGAGATATCCTCACGCATGATCTCTTACGTTTGACTCGATGTCTAGAAATATATCTAGATGCATTTGTGAACCACCTAGACACTCCAAAATATGTAGAAAAACTACAAGTATTGAATATAGATAAAGTATTAAGCTTTAATTATACGAATACATATGAACGTCTCTATGGTAATTCAGAAGTAGAATATGATTATATTCATGGTAAAGCAAATATTGAACATGATATAGAAACATGTGATCTAGTTTTAGGAATAGATGAATACCTCACAGGAGAACGTAAGGATCAGGATAATGAATATATTGAATTCAAGAAGTTCTATCAGCGTATTTTTAAACGTACAGGATGCCGTTATCTCACATGGTTGAAACAATCCCAGGAAGAACGCCTCAATATCTATATCTTTGGACATTCTCTAGATGTCACTGATAAAGATATATTGAGACAGCTTATTCTTGCTCGTCATGCACATACTACAATATTCTATATACATAAATCAGATTTGAAAAATCAGATTAAGAATCTTGTAAAGGTCATAGGAGAGGATGAACTGATTGAACGTGCCTATGGCTCTCATATCACAATACATTTCAAGAAGGTATAGAAAAGACTCCAATTAGGAGTCTTATTTAATATCGCTGAATAAATCAGTTGAATATACGTTGTTGTCAATTAATTCTTTAAAAGAAGCTTTTACAACAGGTGCATCTTCTTTATATGTTACACCAAACCATGAATCCTGTACTTCTAATACCTTGACACTTAATTTGTTTTCTCTTAGAAGTTCACCAATATAGATAGGTAATAAATATTCATCCTTTAGTGGATCCTTGATGTTTTCAAAGAATTCTACAAAA
>NZ_FR898830.1:0-2558 GCF_000437715.1 Catenibacterium sp. CAG:290 | reverse complement strand
TTCTGAATTTGATAAGTGTTACAGCAAAGAAAAGGCCTTAATCGAATGGATTAAGGTTAACGAGATCAAGATATTAAACAGCGGAATTAAGATAGCGTAAAATATATTCAGGGAGATTGACTATACTTCCTTACGAAAGTAGAAATTTACCGTTAATGTGGTCGCTGGACTGCTTGGTAATGAAAGTTCTGATTCAAATAGATTTACACTTGTAACTCCAAAGTCTGAAAATGATGTACGATTACAAGCTAAACTTGATAGTAAGAACCCCACGGGCTTGCCCGTGGGAGTAGTCAGATTAAAGAAAAAAGGGCTTGCCCGTGGGAGTAGTCAGTAGAAATTCTGATTACATTATTGATATGGGTCCTGAGGGCGGTCAACTTGGTGGAGAGATTATTGCGACGGGAACTGTCGAAGAAATTAAACAGAATAAGAATAGTAAAATTGGAAAATACTTGTGAAAAGCTGTAACGAATACTTGAGCGTTACAGCTCTTTTTCATAGAAAAAAGAATATCAGAAATAATATCCGATATTCTTATTGCCATTCAATTTCTACATTTTTTTGATAATGTGCTAGTCCTATGCGAATCACTGTTCCACTTAATTCACTATCATATCTTCTACTGTTAATTTGATCTATTGCTGATTTTGCGAGTTGTTTCAAATCAACTGAACTATCATTTGTATATTTAAATTCTAGAATATATGATATTTGATTTTTCTTGGATTTTAGTATGATATCACATCTTCCCTTTCCTACTTCTCGATTACTGATTACTTCATACTCATTAGAAAGCCAGGCACACATTCCAAGCAACATCATGTGATAACTATTTTCATCTTTCAAATCATGATAAGAAGGTAATGTGAGTAAAATCTTTCGATATCTGTCTTCAAAATCTTCTTTTTTGCAACGTTTTAATGAATTAAATAGTACTGTCAAATCTGTTTCAGTCGCTTTCAAATGATAGGCTGTAAGCTTTCTAAATTCCAATTGAACTTCTTGATTAGGAATTTTTATGATATACAGGCTATCTTGAATAGATATTGTTTTGTGTAATGTGAGATATCCAGCATTAACCAAAAGACCCCACAAGTTTTCTGTATTGTTTACTTCAAAAAAGCTGGTATCCATTTTTACAGTGGTTTCGAGTTTACCATTTCGAATAAGCTCCTCATAGCCTCTCTCAAAAGCTTCATCACTGCTAGATATTGCTTTTTTAATCATTGTATTACTGCTCGTATTCACCCAATAAGGCTCTAATACTTTTCTAGAAGCATAATTCAAGATAGACCATGGATTATAGATATCATGTTCTCCAAAATGATATCCATCATACATAGATTTCACTTCATCATTGAGTGATAAATCATAATATTCTAATGTTTGCTTCGTTTCTTCTTCTGTAAAGCCAAAGTATTGAGAATATTCTGGATCTTTTACTGTGCATACAACCAGATTATTCAAATCGCTGAAGATGTTCTCTTTCGCAACTCTTTGAATACCAGTCATCATTGCATAATGTAGACTCATAGATGTCTTTAATGCATTATGAAGCAGAGAAGATAATCCCCCTCGCAACTCTTCATAATATCCTCCAACATGAGTTTCAATAAAAGGTGTGTCATATTCATCTATGAATACCATTACTTTTTTGTGGTAGTATTTCTCTAATCGTTCCATCAAAAAAGAAAGTGCATCGATAATATTATCTAGAATCCCATCATTTTTTGTCATTAACCCTTGTACAAGAGATTCATATTCGTTTTGTTCAAATACAGTCATTTTTTGTTCAAATACATGAGCATATCGATCATATTCTTTACGCAGTTGTAATTTGATTTCCTTTACAACATTCCATTTATCATTCTTCGCATTCGCAAACGAAATGAAGATTGTAGGATATTGATTCATTTCTGATATATACTCTGTTTCAACAATTTTTGTATCTTTGAATATTTCTTTAGAATCTTTAGTAATATCAAAGAATGAAGACATCATTGATATATTGATTGTTTTTCCAAACCTTCTAGGTCGAGTAATAAGAGTGACAGTACTTTTTCTCATTAAAAAATCATAAATCATCATACTTTTATCAATAAAAAAATAATTCTGATTCTTTAATGTTTCATAGTCTACTACTCCTAAAGGTATAGCTTTTCTCATATGCACACTCCTTTCTTTTCTACTATGATAACATGACTATCTTATTGAATAAGCGGTAAACTTTCAAGTTGTACCTAGTCAATATAGTACCTATTCTTTCCTTTACTTTTCTTTCCATATTCTATCGCCTTTTTAGGACATTTCGCAATACATGCCATACAATGTGTACATTCCTTACCCCATACAGGACGATGATCTTTTATTTGTATATTTTTTAATGGACATAATTTCTCACATAATCCGCATCCAATACATTCATCCGTACTATAGAAAGCAGCTACTTTCACAAAAAGTGGATAGAAAACTGTATTCACAATAGAAGATTGGAACTTGTCTTTCAATTGTAATGACATATTAGGAAAAGGTAAATGCTGGTGGATATAGGAAGC
>NZ_FR898829.1:3999-4142 GCF_000437715.1 Catenibacterium sp. CAG:290 | reverse complement strand
TGTGAATAAAGCAGTAGATGCATTAGGTATTGAAGATAGTAATATTAATGAATGGGTAGATAGCATAGAAGCCTTTTCAAAAATTAATAAATGTTTAAATAGAGAAGATTTTATAAATAATCATTATGATATCGATTTAGAAG
>NZ_FR898829.1:0-3977 GCF_000437715.1 Catenibacterium sp. CAG:290 | reverse complement strand
CGATTTAGAAGCAAAGGTAGTACAAGATATTTTATTACAAACTAATTAATTATCTTCAACTTTTATGTGTTTTGATTTATAATGATTCCGTTTTTGCACAAGGAAAGAGAGGTCTTGTATGAAAAAGCAGAAATCACTTAAATTGAATTTCATTATGAATGCATTACTTACAATGTCTTCATTCATATTCCCACTTATTACATTCCCATATGTATCGAGAGTATTAGGGCCTACAGGAACAGGTCAGGTTAACTTTGCGACATCATTGATTACTTATTTCTCAATGTTTGCGCAGTTAGGTATTCCGACATATGGTATCAAAGTATGTGCACAGGTAAGAGATGATCATGAAAAACTCACAAGAACAACACAAGAATTATTAATTATAAATCTTGTCATGACTGTAATCTCTTATGTTGCGTTTATTATTGCGTTATTCGCAGTTCCAAAGCTTGCATCTGATAAGATGTTGTATGTGATTACTAGTAGTACTATCCTACTTACTACAATAGGTATGGAATGGCTCTATAAAGCTTTAGAACAGTATACATATATCACTATTCGTTCTATTATCTTTAAGTTTATTGGACTTATTGCGATGTTCTTGTTAGTGCGTTCAAAGAACGATTATGTTATGTATGCGGGTATTACAGTATTTGCGGCAAGTGCTTCATTTATTCTTAACTTATTAAATGCCCACAAATATATTGGTTTAAAACCAGTTGGACATTATAATTTCAAGAGACATTTCAAGCCAGTCGCTATCTTCTTTGCGATGAGCTGTGCAACTACAATCTATACTAATCTAGATTCAGTTATGTTAGGTTTCATGGCTACTAATGCTGATGTTGGTTACTATGGCGCAGCTGTTAAGATTAAGAATATTTTAGTATCTATCGTTACTTCACTAGGTACTGTATTACTTCCTAGAGCGGCTTATTATATTGAACACCAGCAGATGGATGAATTTAAGAAACTAAGTAGAAAAGCATTAAATTTTGTATTCATTATTGCATCACCAATGATGATCTATTTCATTCTCTTCGCAAAACAGGGTATCTTCTTTTTATCAGGTGATGCCTTTGCGCCAGCAGTTGTACCTATGCAGCTTATCATGCCTACCCTACTCCTTATTGGTATTACAAATATCTTGGGTATTCAGATTCTTGTACCATTAGGATATGAAAAAGCAGTACTCGTATCTGAAATAGTTGGTGCAGTGATTGACTTAGTGGTTAATGCATTATTGATTCCAGTATATCAATCAAGTGGTGCTGCAATTGGTACATTACTTGCAGAATTTGCGGTTATGGTCGTACAGTGTATTGCGTTAAAGAATGAAATCAAAACAGCCTTTAGTGATATTAAATACTTAAAGATTATTCTTGCGATTATTATTGCATCACTTGCATCTTTCTGGGTGACTGCATTAAATCTACATGTATTCATTACACTCGTTATTTCAGCTATCTTGTTCTTTGGTGTATATGGTCTTGTACTCATTATCATGAAAGAAAAACTTGTCATTGAAATATTGACACAAATCTTTAGTAAGTTAAAACATAAAAGCGCATAATCTGCGCTTTTTGACTTATAAAACAATAAAGGGTATACTTTTATTGTGATGACTAATGAATATGAATGATGTAAAATAATTATATTCATATGAAGGAGGAAAACAGAAATATGCCTGATAAACAGAGAATCGGTATTTTAGGAGCTGGTACATGGGGTATGGCTCTTGCAAGAATGCTGGCTAATTGTGATAAGGAAGTAACAGTGTGGTCTGCCCTTCCACAGGAAGTGGAACAGTTAAGCACAACACATACACATCCAAAACTTCCTGGTGTTGATTTTCCTGAAACTATTCGTTATACAACAGATATAGAAGAAGCATGTACTAATCAGAATATTATTATGTTTGCGGTACCTTCTGTATTTGTAAGAAGCACAGCTGAAAAGGCTAAACCTTACATTAAAGACAATCAGATTATTGTGGATGTTGCGAAAGGTATTGAAGCAGATACATTCATGACTTTAACTGAAGTCATTGAAGATGTACTTGATAATGACACATTACATCTTGTCGCATTATCTGGTCCTACTCATGCAGAAGAAGTGGCAAGAGGATTACCTACTGCCATCGTATCAGCATGTAAGAATCTAGACGCGGCTAAATATGTACAGAAGTTCTTCAGTAGTCCTTTTATGCGTGTGTATACAAATAACGATGTAAAAGGAATTGAAATCTGTGGTGCATTAAAGAATATTATTGCGTTAGCTACTGGTATTTCTGGTGGCTTAGGTTATGGTGATAATGCCCGTGCAGCTTTAATTACAAGAGGTCTTGCAGAAATGGAGAGACTTGGCGGTAGAATTGGCTGTACACCACATACATTTAGTGGTTTAACTGGTATGGGTGACTTGATTGTGACTTGTACAAGTGAATTCAGTAGAAACAACCAGGCAGGTCATTTGATTAGTGAAGGTAAGACACCAGCAGAGGCAGTTAAGGAAGTAGGAATGGTTGTAGAAGGTATTAATGCATTACCTGCAGCTGTTCAGCTTGCAGAAACTTATAAAGTGGATATGCCTATTGTAATGACTGTCAATAAAATCGTTAATGAAGGCTTGAATCCAAAGAATGCAGTTAATGCATTATTACAGAGAGATTTAAAATCAGAAACACCTCTTCCATCTATTAATGATGTATTTGAAGAGTCAGTATTAAGAAAGACGAGGAAAAGTGGAATGAAGAGAGTTATTACTTATGGTACTTTTGACTTATTACATTATGGTCATATTAACCTATTAAGAAGAGCTAAAGAATTAGGTGATTACTTAATTGTTGGTTTATCAACAGATGAATTCAACTGGAATGAAAAACAGAAGAAGTGTTACTTTACTTATGAACAGAGAAAACAGTTACTAGAATCAGTTAGATATGTAGATTTAGTTATTCCTGAATGTGCATGGGATCAGAAACGTAAAGATGTTCATGAATATCATGTTGATACTTTTGTCATGGGAGATGACTGGAAAGGTCAGTTTGATTTCTTAGAAGAAGAAGGTGCAGAAGTAGTATACTTACCTAGAACTCCTGAAATCAGTACAACTAGAATCAAAAAAGACTTGAATAAATAGTCATATTTTACTCGTTTATGAAGATGATATGTAATTTTTGTGTAATTATGACCTTAAAGGTTTTCATTTTTTCATTTACGAGTATAATGACGAATGAACCGAATATTAGGAGGTAGTTATGAAGTTTATTACATCACGTGCCTTGATCCTAGGTATCCAGGCTGTTGTATCTGCAGTGCTTGCATTCTTCGTAGTTAAGATTGGAATCTTACCTACAAAGTATTTAATGGCAGCATTCGCAGTATTAGTAGTATTATGGCTATTCATGTTCTTATTGACTATGCCATCAAAGAAGAAAAAAGTTGCAAGACCTTTAATTGGTAAAATAGTGTCTCTTTTATTAAGTATCGCAATGGTATTTGGTACTAGTAAGATTATCAAAGGTGACTCATTCCTTTCATCTCTTACTAATGTAGGTACTGAAACAACTACTTATTCTTTAGTAGTATTAAAAAGCAGTGGTTATAAGAATGTTTCTTCATTAAAAGGAAAAACAATCGATTACTACGCAAACGATAAAAAGAAAGCGATGCAGGTAAAAGAAAAGCTACAGAAGCAGATCAGTTTCCATGGTAATGGTGAAGATGATAATGCGAAGCTTGCATCAGACTTATATAGTGGTGATTGTGATGCAATCCTATTAAATGAAAGCTATCGTGAAATGATCAAAGAAACTTATAGTAACTTTGAATCAAAGACTAAAGTATTATGGCAGGAAAAGATTGTAGAAGAAGTAGAAAATACTGCTTCTGATGTTAATGTAACTAAGAAGCCATTCGTATGTTATATTAGTGGTGTTGACTCTCGTGGTGGTGTAAATGAAAACAGCCGTT
>NZ_FR898828.1:0-7372 GCF_000437715.1 Catenibacterium sp. CAG:290 | reverse complement strand
TTTCATCCCACACGCAAGCGTGTGGGTTTTTCGCCACAAATTTATAACACTACCTTCATATTCTGCTTCATCTAGTGCATCTAAAACACCACTACTTTTATTTAAACCATTCCATCTTGTACAAAATAATCTTGAATGATGTACAGGGCTATCATCTACAATTAAAGAACCAGCTATAGTAAGATAACCTTCCTCATCAGCCAATCCAAATGATATTAAATTCTTTTCGTCAAAACTATAACCTGTCCACTTCTTATATCTTTCCCTTAGTTTTGAAAAAGAATAATCTCTGATTTTATACATAGATTTTTGTGAATCATATGATTTATTACGGCCTCGTAATACTAATCTTTGAAGTTCCGTAGGAGAGGCTTTAACACTCTCATTTCCAATTCGTATATAAGCTTCTAAAGATCCATCATTATAATAGTAATAAGGCGTTTCATCACCTTTAAATACCTCTAAAATAATTAGAATATTATCTTCTACTTTACGAAAAGACATTTTAAATTCTGGAATTGGATTTAACTTAGTTTTGATTATTTCACTAATTTTTTCTGCATCTTTAACTGGATTATCTAATCCAATGATTTCATTTTCATCAGATACTCCAAAGATTAATGCGCCACCTAATGTGTTCGCAAAAGCACTAATACTCTTACACCAGCTTTTTGGTTTTCTCAACTCAACCTTTAATTTCTTGTCATATTCTGTTGTTTCACCTACTAGATCATTTATTCTCATTCAAAGTACCTTCCTTAATTTTCTATTCACTAATATATACTCAAGATATTAAGAATTTTCTTTAAATAAACTAAAGATAAACGCAAAGTTTAAGAAAAATGTTGCTACTAGATCATCAAATTAAGCTTAACATCAGATTTCTTAGCTAATTTCTTAGCTTACAAGCATGTAGGTTATGCTTTATTTTAGTGAAGATAGAGATGTAATGTTAAGCTAAATTGAATTTTTAAATCAACTTGCATATTAAAATACTAGATGCTATAATTTGATTGCAGATTGGGATGCAATTAACATCAAACGAAAAGGTAAGGAATGGTGCTCCTTACCTTTTCTAGTTCTTTGGAGTGTACTTATCACTACGCTACTTATCGTTTAAATCTTTTGTCCAACCATTTGCATATGTAATAAACTAAAACACCTGCCATGACAGATACTACTAAATTGGAAAGCAACTAACATCACCTCCTTATTGATGAGGAGAAGTTTGATGGATTCTATGCAGTAGCTACCAATCTTGATGCAGAAGATAACGCTAAAGAAATCATTAGGATTAATTCCCAGAGATATAGAATAGAAGACTGATTCAGAGTCCTTAATACAAATTTCAAGGCAAGACCAGTAAATCATAGAAGAGACGACAGAAAAATCGCTCACTTCATGACATGCTACACTGCACTTCTTATCCAAAGGATAATTGAGATCAAGCTCAATAGAAGCGGCAGATACTTCACCACCGATGAGATAATAGAGAACATGAAGAATATGAACGTGGTGAACAACCAGGATCTTTACTATTAAGCAACTCGATATGTGATGCATTAAATGAGACATTCAGGTTGGATCTCGACAAACAATACTATCAGCCCAAGGAGCTAAAAAATAATCAAAAATATTTCATAAGAAGCTTCCCATACAACAATTTTAAAAGGGAGAAAAACGCCCTTAAACAGGCACTTTTCTCCCTTTTTTATATACCCAACTGTCAAAAACGGGATTATAGAATAATATGTTGATTTTTCAAGAGTTTTTATTTAGGTTTAGAAGTAATACATTGAACTCTGTCATAAGAATAACTAGAACTTTTTCATACAAATAATTAGTAAGTAATTCTTAATATTTTTGTAAGTAATTTGAGCCGTTTCTTTTTATAATTTTACGTTATAACTATTATGAGAATGAAATATAAAAGGGAGACATAATAGTTATGATTAAACAAGTCAGAATTGAAATAAAGAACGCAGTGAATCAGATTGAGTTCAAAGTTTTGTTTGCAGCAATACTTTTAATAAGTCTAATAAGTATTTTTTTAAATTGTTTCCAGGATTATGGTCGTAATATTTTATTTATCAGGTCTTATATTGATAATTCCATGTATATCAGCATTAAGGCAAGACCTATTATGAGTGTTTTTGAATATTTATCACCACTTATTGTAATGATGATTTATTCATCTAGTAAGTGGAAAGAAGAAAAAAATGGAATGCAGTCAATGGTCATCACTCGTCTAAATAAGAAAGAATATTATCTATCAAAGTTCATAGCGAATTTTATTATCGTATTTGGCGTGGTTCTATTTTCGGGATTAATTAATCTACTTATTTCATATATTGTCTACCCTACTGTAGGATTTGATAACCGATGGGGAATACCAGTCTATGATCTTATTCAAAGATATGATAATAGAGCTTTATTGGATCTATTAAGAATTCAAAATCCTCTTGTTTATATTCTTGTCAAAAATATTATAGTCAGTACGTTTCTTGCAACGATTTCAAATATTCCTTACTGTTTAAGTTTTATCAAGCATTTCAAGGAAATGGAATTCATACAAATATGCATTATGACGTTTATTGCGATTGCTGTTGCTAGTGTTATAGGAGTTATTTTTCATATTAGTTTCATTAATTACATATCGTATATGTATGTAGATGCTAGAATCTCTTTCTCAAGTGTATGTCTATCGATAATAGTATTGAATATAGCTGAAGTATTGATTTTATTTAAAGGGATGAAGAAATATGAAACGATTCATTCATAAGGACCAGATAAACAACTCTATTTTCTTTGTAATTGTTGAACTGGTTGTTCTATTCATGTTTAGAAGTTCAATACATACGAGTCATGTGATGATAAATACATTTTCAGTCATCACTATTATGATATTTGTCATTCCAGTTGTGTTGTCCTATTTTTCTACGGATATATTGCGAATATTTAGCTATATGATCATACCTAGATTTCAATCTAAGAAAAAACTATTTGGTTTCATTATTGAAAGAATCTTAATGGATTCTTTTAAAATGACATGTCTATTATTAGTTCCTGTTCATGTTGTGGGAACTGTAATATATCATATGAGTTTTTTAATGATCATGAGATATTATTTCAGTTTCTTTATGACTTTGATCTCTGTCTGTCTAATATATATCATCGTCTATTTAAAGATGAGAAATAAAAATATATCCATCATTATTTCTTACTTCTTATGCAATATCACCACTTTACTAGGCAGTTTACTTAGACAATATAGTATTCCAGGCATATCATCAATTATGCTTTTGGAGTATGAAAAGCCTGCAACTCTTCTTATTGTGACGATTGTGCTTATTGTTTTACTATCTGCAATTCTATATAGAGTAGTCACTCAATTTCAATTATTAGGAGAGTCTAAAAATGTATTATAAGTTCATCATAAGGAATAAGCAGATATTGCTTAGGATATTATTCTTGATTGCTTTCTCATTTTTTCTTAAGTATGCAACTCATAACAGTTATATGCCTCATGATTTATTAGGTGCGTACCAGATGTATATGGGAGGTATCTTTCTAGAAGAAAGTAAATCAATACCACAGATTATGCTTCTGTTGATCAATGCTGTGTTATTCATATACTACGTTCCTTATGAAATAATTAAGGAAATAAAAGAAAACGAGATCTATATAAAATATAGATATGGGAAGAACAGTAAAATCTTAATGCTTATTGCGATTAAGAATTTGTTTTATTCATTATTTTATCAATTGGTTTATGTACTCATCATTATGTTGAAGACCTTCCAGTTTAATCCTCTTCATGTGATAGGAACTGAGTTCATCAAATTATTTTTGACTTCTACCATCCAGTTGTTGATTATATCGTTTATGAGTGAATTCTTCTTATATTGTTTTAAATTTGAGATAGGTATTGTTCTTTCTTTGATGCTTGTTGTGAGTCCAGCTATTATTTCAGGTGTTATACTAGATCAATTTTCATCTAATTTAGAACTCTGTAAGTATATTCCTTTAAATCATGGTAATTATAATTACTATCATGCATCTACATATATGCAACAAGGCATATCTATCACTTATTTACCATTGCCTTACTACAAATACCTTTTATCTATTGTGAGTCAGGTTATTGAGTTAGTAATCAGTGCTGCAGGACTTATGTGTGCTATTGATAGAAAAGAATTAATAGGAGGTCATTATGAAAATTAGTGTAAAAGATGTTTCAAGAGAAATGAAATCAAATATAATCTTGGATAACATAAATTTGAAATTTGAAAGTGGAAAAATATATGGTTTATGTGGACACAATGGTTCAGGAAAAACAATGTTGTTACGTGCTATTGCGGGATTGATTCAGATAGATCATGGAGAAATCATGATTGATGAGAAAATACTTCATAAGGATATTGATTATCCACCTGAAATGGGATTGATTATTGAGACACCTACTTTCTTTAAATATTATACAGGTATGGAAAACCTTCAGTATCTTGCTGAAATAAGAAATCAGATTTCACAAAATGATATAATAGAAGCACTTAAAAGAGTTGGATTAGATCCTAATGACAGAAGAACAGTCGCAAAGTATTCACTAGGGATGAAACAAAGATTAGCCATTGCGCAGGCTGTTATGGAAAAGCCTCAATTTATATTGCTTGATGAACCTACAAATGCATTAGATCCAGATGCTGTTATTCAATTTAAGAAAATGATGACAGAAGAAAAAAGACGCAATGCCTGTATTATCATTGCGACTCATAATCATCAGGATATAGATGAATTGTTTGATGAAAAGATATATTTAAATTCTGGCAGAGTAGAAAGAGTTGAAAAAATGACTAAGAACACAAAACTATATTTCATGATTCTATTGGTTTTGATAAGTGTGACTATAGGATATGCATTTGTGACTAAGTATTCTTTCACAGGTGATTACTATCTCAATAAAATTAAGAAGCAGTATAATCTTGATGATTTTGTGTATTCTAATATTAAGGACAGTGAGTATTTCAATGAATCTATAAGTACACTGGATGAACTAGAAAAAAGCAGTGATCTGATTGTGAAAGTAAAACCAGACGATGGTAAATTATTTTATAACAGTATAGAAAGACAAGTAAAAATCATTGATATATACAGGGATAAGGATTCCTTGAAAAAAGGAGATACTATCTATATTCAAGAACCGTTTTCTATCTCTTATCTTAAGGGGATGGAAAGTATGAATTCCGAAAAGGGATATGTCTTGATGAATTCTAATCAGGAATATATTCTATTTTTGAAGCATCTCGATAAAGCAGATGGATATAAGTATAAGGATAACGAAAAGATAACTTATGTACCTGTCTCTACTAGATTGAGTAAATATTGTAGACAAGAAAAACCACTATTAGTCAATGCATCTAAAATTGAAGATGGAGAATTGTATTATAAAGATTTTAAAACATCATCAGCTATTTTTATTAAAACGGATGAATGGAATAGATATAATGCAATTGCATCACAGATCTATGATAAGTACAAATGAAAAAGGGAACCTCAGGTTCCCTTTGATGTTATCTTAATGCTGTACCGAAATGTAATGCTATATAAGCCAATTCATCTTCATTAAATGATTTATGATAATGTTCTTTTACAACATCATTTAAAATCATTGCACATTTATATTCTGTTTCATTTTCAGTTTTGATTTTGTCAGTTAATACATTATCATGGAGCTGTTCATCATTCTTTAAACGCTGAATTGCAGGATAGAAATGCATTGATAATCCCTGATAGAAATCATCATTCTTCTTTAGATTTAATCCTAAACGGTTATTGATTTCCTGTACGGCTTCTAAAGTAATGCTTTCAGTTTCCTGATCAATAATATCGCATTCACTAAAGAAGTCTAAATCTAATAATGTCATGTTTGATAAATACATCGCACAATAACAAATATCGTCTTCAGAAATTTTTACATCATATTTCTTAGATAAATCATAAATGATTAACTGTGAAATCTGATAAGTGTTGGCTTGTTTTAATTGTTCAATCTGAGATGAACTCATTTCGATATAAGATCCAGATAATTCTCTTGTAATTGATAAAGCAAGATGAATAGATAAGTTGTCTATTACTGTATCTGAGATATCCATGTTTGCTTCTGTCACATACTTCTTGATTGTCGCAAAGATTTCTGCTTTGCGTAATTTAAATTTTTCTTCTAATTCTATGACCATTTTTTTCCACTACCTCTTTGTGCCCTTATCATATAGGAAAGAAAGCGGTTTGTCTATGCTTATTTTTAGATTTGTACACCAAAAGAGGTTAATTTTCGCGAATTTATGAATCCGTTTACATGTTTTGTACAAAAAGGTGTATTTCTTGTAAAACTATTTTCTCATAGTGAGATAAATAGTATCATATTCGCATTGTGTACCAAGTCTAAATGGGAATCCCCATGAACCATATCCAGCAGATACAAGAAGATAATGGTTTTTATAATGGGATAAACCATATGAATTCTGATAGTAATAATGAAGGATAATATTTCCTGGGAAAATCTGTCCATTATGTGTATGACCAGATAATTGAAGATCAGTGAAATATGTATGTTGATCAAATCTTTCAGGATTATGGTCTAGTGTAATAGTAGGTAAAGAAGTATCCATTCCTTCTATTACTTTATTGATTTCATAGTGATCATGAGATGTCTTATCTGTAAAGCCAACAATATTAAAAGTATTGTCTACAGTTTCATAGGTGTTCTTTAGAAAGTGTATGTTGTATTTTTCAAAGACAGTAAAGTCTGTATGTTTACCATAATATTCATGATTACCAGATATCCAGTATGTTCCATAAGTACTCTTCATATTTTTGAATTCTTTTAAAGAACGATTCATTAATGCATCTGGTGTATTTTCATCAAATACATCTCCTGCAAAACATACAAGATCATAATGTTTATCATTCACAGTTTTTACAAGTTTTCTTACCTGTCTCATATAAGTACCAGAACTCAAATGGAGATCACTCACTAAACAAATCTTTAACTTAGATACTGAAGATGTCTTAGGAACAGTGACATGATAGATGACTTCTTTCTTATTATAATGAGAATAGAAACCAGAAATTGTAAGAGTAATCGCAATCATAGTTGCTACGATGTTCCCAAAACGATATGGTCTTCGTTTCACAAATTTAAAGGAGAAACGATACAGATAAACACATATAAAAAGAATATAAATATACATAGTGAGAAATTGACACACTAGTATGAACATGGTAAAGATATGATTATATGGTTTAAAGTTAAATTTAAGTAATATACCGATTGTAGAAAGAATAGCCATGACAACCACAAATGTTTTAAAAA
>NZ_FR898827.1:0-8929 GCF_000437715.1 Catenibacterium sp. CAG:290 | reverse complement strand
AATTTAGGAAACCCCTAGTTATTTTAAATTACCAATAATATATCTGCTGATATATCATCTGACTTAAATTCTAGCATTATTAACTTAATGACATTGAGCTCACGCTTCCTTTTCAAATGCCTATTCAATCATAATAGGTTTCTTTTCTTCAATCTTTTCAGGTTCAGTCTTAGGGAATGTAATCATCAATTCACCATTCTCGAACTTAGCAGTGAAGTCTTCTTCTTTATAGCCCTCACCAACATAGAACTTTCTTGAACAGCTTCCTGTATAACGTTCACTTCTGATAACCTTGCCGTTCTTATCTTTCTCTTCCTTATCCTGATTAGTATTCGCAGAAACTGTTAAGTAACCATCAGTCAAGTCTAGAGAAATATCTTCTTTCTTATATCCAGGAAGAGCGATATTCATTTCGTAGTTGTTGTCTACTTCCTTGATATCACACTGCATTGCATTGGTAGTTGGACGCATCCATCCATCATCAAACATATCATCAAACACATCATAGAAACCAGGTAAAAATCTCATAAGTAACATCTCCTTTATTAAATTTAAACATGGGATTCTTAGTCTCGTGTTATGAACTATTCAATCATAATAGCTTTCTTTTCTTCGATCTTTTCAGGTTCAGTCTTAGGGAAAGTGATCATTAATTCACCATTTTCGAACTTAGCAGCGAAGTCTTCTTCTGTATATCCTTCACCTACGTAGAACTTTCTTGAACAGCTTCCTGTATAACGTTCACTTCTAATAACCTTACCATTACTATCTTTCTCTTCCTTATCCTGATTAGTATTTGCAGAAACTGTTAAATAACCATCAGTAAGATCTAGAGAAATATCTTCTTTATTATATCCAGGAAGGGCAATATTCATTTCATAATTATTGTCTACTTCCTTAATATCACACTGCATTGCATTAGTTGTTGGAGTCATCCAATCATCAAATAAATCATAGAAACCAGGTAAAAATCTCATAAGTAACATCTCCTTTATCAAATTTTAACATGGGATCATTGATCTCGTGTAATTAGTAAATTGTAATTGATTTCTTTTCAACTCTCTTTGGTGCTTCCTTTGGCACAGAAATCATTAATTCACCATTATCAAATTTAGCTTTGATATCTTCTTCGGTAAATCCTTCACCTACATAGAAGCTTCTAGAACAGTTACCACTATATCTTTCACGTCTTACAACACGACCTGCTGTTTCTTCTTTCTTAGCAGCTGCTGATACTTTTAAGTAGCCATCCTTAAGTTCCAAAGAAATATCTTCTTTCTTATATCCAGGAAGAGCGATATTCATTACATAAGTAGTTTCTGTTTCACGAATATCACATAACATGGTATTTGCTTTTGTAGTATTGACTCCTGAATCAAATAAATCATCAAACACATCACTAAAATTTGGATAATATTTCATATTTGTTCGCCTCTCTCAACGTTTTTCTTATTTCTTAGTAACCTCTCTATCGATTACAACTACTATTATAGCCACTCTTTTAGCAAAGTCAACACTTGAGTGCTAAAAATTAGCACTTTCTTTTATAAAGTGCTAAAAAGAAAAGAACCTGCCTATTTGGCAGGTTCTAAGTCAATCGATTTTAATTGATAAGCAGTCATATCAATTTCTTTATTACTTATAATTTCAATAGTATCTGAATTGTTGTAAATACGTGTAGTAAAGGCATAAGCACCATCATTGATGAATAGCTCTAAAGAAGATGTGTCGCTAAACAAAGTCATATTATTCATTTCATGAATTTTAATGTGTTTCACACCACGACCTGAACTGCTTTTATTCATATCAATAGTGAGAAGACCATCTTCATAATTCATATTTACACCTCTTATCGGCATGATACCGATTCCACATTTTTAAAAAAAGCATCAGATACTTCTGACGCTTTCTCCTTCTATAAATGAGAAGTCAATAAGTGTAGCACGTTCGACCTCTTTTTCTTCTATCATATCAAGAATAATCTGTCCAGCCATCTGGCCAGCATGAGCATAATGGAACTTAATAGTTGTAAGAGCTGGGGACATTACAGTAGAAGTCCAATAACCACCAAATCCAGTCACTGAAACATCCTCAGGAATACGTAAACCGTGATCTTTTAGAACCTTCATACATACCATCGCAATTGTATCTGTTGCACAGATGATGGCAGTAGGGCATGTATGATTCTTTAAGTAATCATTGAGTTTATCCATTGTCTTTTCAGCAGAGAAGTCTGTTTCTAGAAAATAAGGATGTACATCCTGTAAGCCATCATAAACACCCTGTCTACGAATGACTCCTACAGCCACATCTTTTCTACTTACTCCTGCATATACAACATTCTTATGACCATTAGAATAAATATACTCACCTATCTTATAGCCTGCTTCATAATCATTATTGATAACACTCACGCCATCATCATAAGACTGAGCCATAAAGACAATAGGAACAGAACTCTTAGAGGTAATATCTCTATGTGCCATTGTGATAGAAGTGGCAAGAAGAATAATACCATCCACTCTTAATTGCATAAGTTTAGTAATAGATTTGATTTCATCGAGTTCATCATGATTAGTATTAATAATGATTGTCGTATAATGATGCTTCTTTAAGAACTGATCAATATTCATCATCATACGACTAGAAGCATATGAAGTAAGAGTAGGGCATACAATACCAACAGTATGTGTCTTGTTGGCTTTTAAATTTGCAGCAAGCACATTAGGCTCATAATCATATTCTTTTACAATCTTTTCTATCTTCTGACGTGTTTCTTCTTTTACATAGCCACCATTAAAATAACGAGAAACAGTTGTTTTAGACACACCTGCAACTTTTGCGATATCGGCCATAGTCATCTTCTTCATGCTAATCCTCACTAAATAAACTCATGATTTCTTCACCACTCATAGTCGTAATAGAACCACTGTTACCTTCCACAAAACGATCAGCTAAATCCTTCTTAGCTGCCTGTAATGTCTGAATCTTTTCTTCAATAGAATCAGCCATAATTAACTTATATACAAATACTTTATTCTTCTGTCCAATACGATATGCTCTATCTGTTGCCTGGTTCTGTGCAGACATATTCCACCAAGGGTCAAAGTGAATAACACCTTCTGCTGCAGTGAGGTTTAAACCAGTACCTCCTGCTTTTAAACTAATTAAGAAGACTGTTGTATCATCATTCTGATAAGCATCTACTAAACCTTTACGATCCGCTTTATCAGTATCACCAGTCAACATATAATAAGATGTCTTACTCTTATCTAATTCTTTCGCAAGAAGATTCAATAAGCTCTTAAATGATGAGAATACAATAATCTTCTTGTTATTGTCTTTATATGTTTGAATAATATTTAAACATGCTTCCATCTTAGAAGACATATGTTTTACATCATCAAAGACAATACGAGGTTCACAGCAGATCTGTCTTAACTTTGTCAACATAGCAAGAATCTGAATACGATCCTTAGAACCATCTAAAGTCTTTAATAACTGATTGGCCTGTGCTAAATGAGCTAAATAGAGCTTCTTTTCATCTTCACTGAAGTCTACAAGTACAGTATTTTCAATCTTATCAGGTAAATCTTTTAATACTTCATTTTTCGTACGTCTTAATACAAAAGGTGAAATCATCTTCTGCAATTGTGTCTGAACCTCTTCATCATGATCCTTGACAATAGGTGCTTCATAATGAGATTTAAAATAACGATAGTTATATAAATAGTCTTTATTTAAGAAATCAAAGATGGACCACAATTCAGCAAGTGAGTTTTCAATAGGTGTACCAGTTAACGCATAGCGCTGTTTACCTTCTAATGATTTGACTGCAATCGCATTCTTAGTCTTCTGATTCTTAATATACTGTGCTTCATCTAAAACAATAAAATCAAATACAATATCCTTATATTGTTCATAATCCTTACGAATATAATCATAAGAAGTAATCATTACATCAAACTGCTTATAGTTTTTAATAATCTCTTTACGTTCTTTTGCGCTACCCATTACACAAGTCACCTTTAAATGAGAAGAGAACTTATTAAACTCATCCAACCAGTTTAAAATCAATGAAGCAGGACAAATAATAATAGAAAAGTGATGTTCATTACTTTCTAATAAACTCATAATCTGGATTGTTTTACCTAAACCCATATCATCTGCAAGAATACCACCAAAATGTAGATCATTCATAGTAGAAAGCCATTGGAAACCTTCTTTCTGATAATCTCTTAATATGGCATCATAACGTTCATTTAATTTATGTTTATGATGTGTATAGTTCTTTAAATGATCCAATACGTCCTTAAATGATTCTTCACGATTGACCTGTACATACTGGAAGTCCTGTGTTGCTAAGTCCATTTGACAAGCTCTATTTAGATTTAAATCAATTGTACCATCTTCAGAAATATCTTTAGGTAGAATATGATACTGATCCATCATATTGCCTAACTCATCTAATTCATGTGTATCAATATATAATAACTGACCATTCTTTAAACGATGATAACGTTTCTTTTTCTTATGACTTGCAATAATATTAGCTAATTCTTCTTTAGGCACATCTAAAGAATCTAAGTCCATTTCTAATAGATTATGAGAGACCTTGATACCAACAGATAAGTTCATAGACTTCTTAGAACCAATCGCTTGTAAAGAATCAGATACATAAACATCTGTCATCTTATTAAGATGTCCTAAACCATCATGAATCATATCTATTGTTTCATCACGATGTGTATCAAAACGCATAGGTCCTGACATATCATCAGGATTATATTTCTCTAAGAAACTAATAATGAGATCTGCTTTTAAAGAATGAGGTACATCTTCTTTAAGAAGATCATGTGTTCCATCCTCATATGTTCCAATTAGGCTAACTAAAGCATATTCGTCTTCATCTACATCTGCATAGATTTCTAGATGTGATTCTTCCTGAATTGTATCCTCTAAACCTACATACTCAATATATTTCTTTGTAGGAGAAATAATATAACGAGTAAAGTTTTCTAACTGTTCATGCGCTACATAAAGACGCTGTAATGTATCAAAACGATTCAATAACTCAATAGTAACACCCTGTTTATCGAAAGGATAACGAGTGATAGTGAATTCTGAAGGTGTATATTGATATAAACATCTCTTACCAGCAAAATAAGGTGCTATATTTGTTTCTAGTTCTAGAATTGTATCATGTTTATCTTTAGTCACTGATACCATAGGATGTAATTCACCCTCTATACATTTAAAAGCATGTAAAGATGCAGGAATAGTTGTAAGCAACTCCCATAAAGCATCAATATTCTCATTATCAATGAATAACGTATTATTATTAGTAAGATGAGAATGATAGAATCTCAGAATAAATTGGTAAATCTTTTTAGATGGTTCATCTAGAATATCAGGATTATGAACAAAAGATAAAGTCTTTCCATAAGCATGATATTCATTATTCTGCATTTGTGATACAAAGTTAGGAATACTCTTTACAATATAATCTCTTGCACGGCCTACCTTAAATGTGATATTAAAATTCCATCCATCTGCACGAAGCAGCTTTAAATGAACGGGTGTAGAACTTACAGGTGTAAACTGATTGACTAACTGATTCTTAATATAATCAGTCAATGCATTGGTTTCCTTTTCTCTTTCCATTCTTCTAAATTCAGCCATCTGTTGTTCCCATAAAAGACGTTCTCTCATAGCACTCTTCTTTTCTTCCTGTGCACGCTTTTCTAAATCAACAGCATAACGATAAGGGAATGTATTGGGAGATAACTCCTGAACCTTTAAAATAAGGGCTCCTATATGTCCACAGGCTGTATATTCATCAGCATATATACAATTACAGTCTGTTGATACTATTTTAGAATTGGGATTCACAAGAACACGGGGAAGATAGATATTACCATTAATCATAACTTTACCAGATATATGATAATAACCACGATTATCTATAGTGATAGAAACATTTACAACATAATCTCTTCGATAGTATTCTCGTGCAATATCACGGTTACGTGCTCTAGATACAACACGTTCAAATTCATTGTCAGTGATAAATAACATAGCAATTCCTCCTAATCTAACTAATTATATCATAAGAAAGAACACAAAAAAACTGGAATAAATCTTATTCCAGTTCAACAGGTTCCTGTTTTAGAGTTAGACCATATTTCTTTTCAATAATAGAAACAATTTCTTCTCTTGCCTGTTTTAAGTGAGCATAGCTTTGTGCACTTTCATTAATTAAGATCAGTGCAGCTTTTTCTGGTACACGCATACCATAAAATGATTTACCCTTTAATCCAGCATGGTCTATTAACCATCCAGAAGGGACTTTATTACCTTCCCAGACAGGAACATTCATACTTCTTAAACGTTCTGCTTCAGCATCATCTAAATAAACATTCTTAAAAAATGATCCAGAACTAGCCATTTCTTCTGGTTTAGGTAACTTAGACCAGCGTATTTCAGTAACCATCTTTCTAATAGATTTAGGAGAAAAATCAGTAATCTGATGTTCTTCTACATAACTCTGTAAAGAAGTATAGAAAGGAGGAGTAAGTCTATCATGACTCAAATGAATTCTCATAGAGATAATCAAATAACGTCCAGCATCTTTACCCTGATTAAAGATACTTTGCCTATAACCTAGATTCATATCTTCTTTCTTAATAGTGACATACTTTTCTTCTTTTAAATCATAAGCATGTACAGATTCTAATACTTGTTCTATTTCCTGACCATAAGCACCTACATTTTGGACAGGTGCAGCACCGACAGTACCAGGAATAGCACTTAATGCTTCAATACCAGATAAATTCTTTTCTGTAGTAAAAGCAACTAAATCATCAAGTAGTTCTCCACCCATTGCGTCAATCGTCAATTCATCAATAAAACGTATACCTTTAATACGATTTAAAAGAATAACCCCCTTGAAACCTTCATCTTTTCCAATTACATTACTTCCTGTACCTAGAATAAATACAGGTAATTGACGTTCTTTCGCAAATAAGTAAGCTTTTTCTACATCTTCTACGGTCTCTAATTCAATCACATAACGCGCTAGACCGCCTAGGCGCATTGTAGTGAGTTCTTTAATTTTTACATTCTCATTAATTTTCATAAAGTGCATTATAACACAGTTACAACAAAAGTAGAGGATTAATGATGGAATAATCTTTGATGAGTAAATGCGAGTACCATATCATACTTATCACAAGTATCAATAACATGATCATCACGAATAGAACCACCTGGTTCACCTACATACTTCACACCACTCTTATGAGCACGTTCAATATTATCTCCAAATGGGAAGAATGCATCACTACCTAGTACGACATCTGTATTCTTCTTTAACCATTCTTTTTTTTCTTCTCTAGTAAATATTTCTGGCTTTACTTTGAAATAGTTCTGCCATACATCATCACCTAGTACATCTTCATAATCATCTGATACATATGCATCAATTGTATTATCCTTTTCAGCACGTTTTAAACCATCAGCAAACTGTAAACCTAATACCTTAGGATGCTGACGTAAGAACCATACATCTGCTTTATTACCAGCAAGTCTTGTACAATGAATACGAGACTGCTGACCAGCTCCAATACCAATAGCCTGACCATTCTTGACATAACATACGGAATTAGACTGTGTATATTTTAATGTAATCATAGAAAGGATTAAATCATGTAATGCATGTTCAGGGATATCTTTATTTTTAGATACAACATCCTTAAACATTTCTTCATTAATCACACAGTTATTTCTACCTTGCTGGAATGTAATACCAAATACTTGCTTAATTTCTACTGGATTAGGTACATAGTGAGGATCCATCTGTAATACACAATAAGTGCCTCTTCTTTTCTTCTTAAGTATTTCTAATGCTTCTTTTGTATAACCAGGGGCAATAATACCATCACTGACTTCACGATTAATAAGTTTAGCAGTTACTTCATCACATACATCAGAAAGAGCACAGAAATCACCATATGAACTCATACGGTCACTACCTCTTGCCTTAATATATGCATTTGCGATAGGACTTAACACTTCGGCACTTTCCTTTACAAAATACATCTGTCTTTCTACTTCAGTTAAAGGTGTCCCAATAGCCACACCAGCAGGAGATACATGCTTAAAACTTGCAGCACAGCTCATATGAGTTGCTTCCTTTAATTCCTTCACTAACTGCCAGCTATTAAAAGCATCTAATAAGTTGATATAACCAGGTTTACCATTTAAGACAGTAAAAGGAAGTTCTCCTTCTTCCATAAATACCTTAGCAGGTTTCTGATTAGGGTTACAGCCATACTTTAATTCTAATTCTTTCATTGATTCCTCCAAAAAAAGAAGCCGACACATACTCCAGGCTTCTTTGCCCAGACGGTCGGCTTCTTCATTTGATTTATTATACTCCCTGTGGTCAATTCCACTTCCGTCAGTCATATAACTAATGTCATTATAGATAAAAGAATATAATAAAACAAGTATTTTCATTATATAAAAATAGAATGTAAACGCTTGCACAACTTTAATTATTAGGCTATAATTAAGACAGAAAGAGAGGAGGAAGACCTCCTTAACATATACATTCATCTCAAAGAACTTGGTCAGAAAGGAGAGATTCCCATGGGATACTGTGACTGAGTATCCATTGAGGATACTCAATTAAATTAGGAAAAACGTATTTATCCACCGATAATGATTTATATGCTTTATTCATAATGTATGGTTTTAATGAAAGGTGGAAAACGGGAGATAGCTCCTGAATATAATAATAAGGTACGTTGATCTATATATTGGAAGGCTATAAAAGGTTTTCCCATTTATCTATGATGCTGGAAATTGAATCCAAAAGATGTAATCCTAGTATCCAGCAGAAAAGGGTAATTTAAAATAACTAGGG
>NZ_FR898826.1:0-15088 GCF_000437715.1 Catenibacterium sp. CAG:290 | reverse complement strand
GAAAGCACATAGAATAAGGCTTTACGAGCATTTAAGAAAATATAAAAAGATAATTAGAAATTTATACTTTGTTTATAATAAAAAATAAAGATGATGCTGCTTCAAAAGAATTCTATTATTTAGGTGAAGTATATATTTCAAAAATAGAAGAGACCACAATGGCTAACGATGTGCCAGTATGCGAAATCTACTATCATCTAGATCAACCAGTTAGATCAGACATCTACGATTACATCCTTTCCTAATACTTACCTCAAAGTGCCTACTACCCTCCTATCTAATTCTCTAATAGAATACATATGGGAGGGTATTTTACATGACATATCTATGAGTCTTTCATAGTCTTCTGATTTAAGAATACTAGAAACTACCTTATAAAGCACCTCATAATCTTTTTCATTTATTCTATTTTGTATCTGTACATAACGAATACGTAAATGACTAGAGAATAATGCTTTAAAGATCATATACTTATTGTAGCCTTAAATACGAAAGAATCGATTTAAGCTAGAAGTAGAAACAAAACATCTTTCAGCAAGTTCATTGATTGTCAGATAATCTAGTTCATGTCCATTCTTTAATAGTCCTAAAGCAATCTGGTAATTGATATCACATACTTCTGGATTATTAATAAATAAAAATAAGGCATTAAAAAACAATTCATCGTATCCTTCCCTTACAGTTATCATATCATGAATTGTTTTTATACTTCTTTTTTTCAAATTCGTGCTTAAAAATGCTTATTCATCCATATGGTATATACCATAATCATTGGATACAAAGGTAAAAGTCACTTTTGGAAACTGTTTAGACAAGTACTCTACCATATGTTCCATACCTGGTGCTTCACATGTCATATGATTAATCACTATAAGTGGAATATCATGATCTACTGCCCACTGGACACCTATCCAGTTACTTACACCATCATCACTGACTAAACATGCATCTGCACCTTCTTTATACATTTCAAATACATCTGTACAAGCCCCTGTACCTATGCCTAATCTATGTATTATTTGCGTCTTATCTCCTATGATTTCTATACCTTGCTGGTGGTAAGGTTTTATTCTATTAATAATATGTTGTGCACATTCTTCTACAGTCATATTAATATCATTTGTATATCTATAGTAAGAATGATCATGTGATTCTTCAAAATCTAGATCTAATGTATTAGCCCAGCTATCTCTAATGCCATATTCGGGATAGACATCCCATAAATCATGACATCTATAAATAGTAATATTATTTTCCTTTAATAATGCTTCTTTTTCTTTTTGTGCTTTATATATAAGTGTAGGTAACGATGTAGATGCGAGATAGAATGGATTCTCATGTGAAATAATAAAATGTATATCATGTTCTATTGCATATTGAATCACTTTATTAGTCGCAACCCAACAAGTAATGACTTTACTTATTTCTGTTTGATCATCCCCAAACAATATACGATCTCTTGTACAGCTTCTATTCACCCATTCACCTTGTGACTCTAATAAGTCTATGATGTCTCTTATTGTCATATATGTTCACTCCTTTCTTATAATTATACACAAAAAAAGACATTCTTAATCAAGAATGTCTACTTGTACTGCGTTAATTGTCATAAGGCTAGTAAAGTCATTAATAGCTAATGTACCTACAATCTTTACTTTCTGACCTTGTTTAAACTGCTTAATTTTATAGTTTGGATTATAGATGATTGTATCAATACCACCTACATTAGGAATAAAGAAGCTTAACTTGATATGATCAAAATAATCTTTTACAGGTGCTTCATGAATGACTAGACCTTCAATAGAGATAGGAGTCTTTTCCTGCCCATTTCCAAATGGTGATAATACCTGTAAGTATTCTTCTATATTTGTCTTAGATAAGTCTGAAATTTCTAATGGAATCACATCTCTTACTCGATCATCATCATGGAATTCATCACTAATAAAGTATCCTGCATTGATTTCATCCGCAATAGGTGCAACAGAACGGAACTTACCTGTACCAGGACAGCCATAAATAAGGTACTTAACCATCTTCTTCGCATTATTTAAAGAACTAAGATAATGTGCCATCTTATTTGTGATAGAACCAGACATAACACTTTCATTATATGTCTTCTTGAATTCTCTTTGACGCATATTGTTTTTCTGTCTTGTCTTAGGCGTTAAAGCAACAAACTCAATCGCATCAAAACGACAATCATTTAATAAACCTAAAGTCTTCTTTAAATGATAACGATTAGAATTACGTAGAGGAACTTCTTCAGCCTGAATACCAATACCTGCAAGAGAAGCTAAATACTGATTTTCTTTACCAAGTAATGTATTAATAAGCTGTAATACAAGTAAACTCTGTGCAACATCTTCATCCTTATAGTGACCACCAGGTACTAATGGATATACATTGTCACCATCTCTTACTTCTAACTGATTACCTAAGATAATATGAAGACCAGGACCAAAATTATCCTGAGGACCATCAAAGAATTCAAAAGCTGATTTTCCTTTAGCCATCAAGACACCTAGGAAAATCATTGCACTTTCTAATAAATGATGTAGTTCTGTACTCATGATACAAATATGAATCTTAGACTTAGAAGCACATGCTTCTTTAATGAGATTCAATGCTGCTTCACCATTCTCTAAATCTGTAAAGTTATAATAGAATGGTGTGTTGAGTGCTTCATAGTCTTCTTTTGTGAAGCCTCTATGTTCTACATATTTCGCAATAATAGGATTCACTTCATATGAATCCATAATTTCTTTTGTATGAGATAATTCAACTTCGTGAAATATCATTTTTTCACTCCCCTCTTTCCAAAACAATTATAACGAATGGTTCTCTAAAAAAAAAGTGTTACTTTCATTTACACTTTTTGAAACTTCTCAACGCCTTTCTTTTTATTGTGTTAGACTATAGTCATGAGGAGGGGATTTCATGAAGAAAGATCAATATCAAATGGATATGACGCATGGTCCATTACTTGGTAAGATCTTAATATTTTCTATACCATTAATGTTTTCAGGGGTGCTACAGTTATTATTTAATGCAGCAGACGTTATTGTGGTAGGACAGTTTGCTGGTCCACGTTCTATTGCGGCAGTAGGTTCTACATCTTCTGTTGTCAATCTATTAGTGAGTTTATTTATTGGTTTATCCGTTGGGGTCAATGTACTAGTTGCACGTTTTATTGCCTCACAAAGAGACAAAGATACTCATGAAACAGTACACTCTGCCATACTACTCGCAATTGTCTTTGGCTTGATCTTTGCGATTATTGGTGTGACATGTGCAAGAATGATTCTAGAAGCGATGGGATCACCTGATGATGTCATCAATCTTGCAACAACCTATTTACGTATCTATTTTGTAAGTATGCCCTTTGTTGCACTTTATAACTTTGGTGCTGCCATATTACGTGCCATTGGTGATACAAAAAGACCACTTATATTCCTTATTGTAGCGGGTGTTGTAAATGTCATATTAAACTTAATATTTGTTATTATATTCAAGATGGATGTAGCTGGTGTCGCACTTGCAACATTTACAGCTGAACTTGTTTCTTCAATTCTTATTATTAACTGCTTGATGAAAACAAGTACTGTCATTCATTTAGATATTCATGCTTTAAAGTTTCATAAAGATAAAGTGATTCAGATATTCAAGATTGGTTTACCTGCAGGATTACAGGGTGCTATCTTCTCTATTTCTAATATTCTGATTCAGTCATCTATTAACTCATTTGGTTCTATTGCAATGGCAGGTAATGCCGCAGCAGGATCACTTGAAGGATTTGTTTATCAGTCTATGAATGCCATCTATCAGGCATGTGTCACTTTCACAAGTCAGAACTATGGTATTAATGATAGAAAGAGAGTCGATAGAGTCCTTGCATTATGTATTGGAATAGTCACAGTTGTAGGACTTGTTTTAGGTAATCTTGTCTACTTCTTTGCGGATGAACTCATTCGTATCTATACAACAGATGTACAAGCTATTGCCTATGGTCATGAAAGATTATTATATATATGTATCCCTTATTTCATATGTGGCTGGATGGATGTCATAGTTGGTTCATTAAGAGGTTTAGGTTATTCTACTATTCCTATGATTGTATCTTTAATAGGTGCATGTGGACTAAGAGTCTTATGGATTCTTACTATCTTCCAATATTTCCATACACTTAATTCTATTTATTTATCATATCCAGTAACATGGGTTGTTACTGCAGCAGCCCATCTTATTACTTATATGATCCTAAGAAAAAAAGCATTCAACTAAAAAAAAGCCATTCAGAATTTAATTCTGAATGGTTTTTTTATCTGGTAACTGTGCAATAATAATCGCAATAAACATAAGTGCACAGCCCAATCCTTCTTTGATTGTAAGACTCTGACCTAAGATCACCCATCCTGCAAGTACTGAGAATACAGACTCCATACTCAACAAAATAGAAGCTACTGTAGGATTCATACCCTTCTGTCCAATAATCTGTAATGTATAACCAGCTCCACTTGATAATAATCCAGCATAGAGAATAGGTACGCATCCTGCCATGATATTATGCATAGTTACATCTTCAAATAGGAACATAGGAATAGTATTTAATAATGCACATGTGAAGAACTGAATACAGCTCATCTTTACCCCATCTACTAAAGGTGAATAGTGATCAATCACAAGAATATGTAATGCGAATACACAGGCACATGCACATACTAATAAGTCACCTTTACCTAAAGAAAGTGATCCTGTCATACATAATAAGTAAAGACCAATCACTGCAAGGACAACAGAGAAACCAATCTTAGGACTTAACTTCTTCCCTAAAAATAAGCTAAAGAATGGTACAACAATAATATAAAGTGCTGTAATAAATCCTGCTTTACCTACAGTTGTATACTGAATACCAAACTGCTGCAGGGCACTTGCTAGACCTAATACAATACCACAGGCAATTCCACCTGCCCATAATTTCTTATCCTTAAAGTTCATTGTATGGTCAAAGAAATAAATAAGTGGTAATAAAACTAGTCCACCTAAATAACTACGTAAGGCAGTAAAAGTAAATGGTCCTACATAATCCATACCTGCACTTTGTGCTACAAAGGCACAGCCCCAGATGAAGGCTGTAAGTAGTAGTAATAAATGATTTTTATAACGCATGATTCCCCCTCCTACAAAGGGGTATTCTACACGAAATCATTATTACTTACAAAAGATATTTATCTACAATTACCTTTATTCCATCATGATCATTATCTAATGTGATTTCAGTAGCTAGATTCTTAATTTCTTCTGTCGCATTCCCCATCGCAATGGCTTTACCAGCACTCTGGAATGCTTCAATATCATTTCCACTATCTCCCATCATGATTGTATTTTCAATAGGGATATTTAAGTAAGATGATAGGGATTCTAGTCCTGCACCTTTAGTAATACCTAAAGGTGTGACTTCAATAGCTGTTTCTTCTACCACAGCACAGCTGACTGGAAATACTTCTAGTTTCTTTAAAAGCTGATTCATTGCGTCAACACTTGGATTATATAAACAGAACTTAAGAATCTCATTCTTATGTTCTTCTGCATATTCATAAATATCTTCTACAACAAATGCACGGCTTTCAAACATAGATTGATAAATAGCCATATTGTAGTAAGGCATATTCTCTACATCTTTTTGAGAGGCAATAGAATGCGAGGAATCTAGTAAATACAACATCACATCCTCTTTCTTCACAATATCCATCATCTGTGTGAATATATCTGTATCAAATGAATGAACTTCTAGTGGCTTATTGTTTTTAAAATCATAGATCAAACATCCACTCAGTAATATTCCATAATCACAGAAATCTAATTCACCTTCATAATCCTTTAATTCTGCCAGCCCTCTTCCTGTACATAAACAGATACTCTGTCCTCGCTTGTTAGCTTCAATTAATGAATCTGCTGTATTTTTAGAAATTGTCTTATCAGACTTTAGAAGTGTACCATCCATATCGAGTGCCAACAGATATCTTTCCTTGATCCATCCATAATGCAGACAGGCATTGTATATACCATCCTTGTTGGCATCAGTAGTCACATAAGTGGCTTTCTTCTTTAATTCATCTATACCATTACCCATCGCAATACTTGTCCACTCTGGAATAAACATAGACAAATCATTCTTTTCATCACCAAATACGACAACATCTTTAATATCCCCACCAAGATGTTCCACCATACGTTTAATACCCTTGCTCTTATCTCCTGGTTCTACAAACAAGTATTCCTTATGAAAACGACACCAAGGTAACTTCTTTAAAGATTCTAGTTTCTCTTCTTCACCCTTAAAGCAGGCAATATATACCTTATAGATTTGATCATAATCACGTGGATCTAAACCTTCTACCACTTCTGTCTTCATATAAATATCATGAGTAAACTCATAAAAACGATCATCTGGTGCAAGTCTTCTTGTTTTGTTGTCAGGAGAAAAAGCCCATATCAAACCTTTCTTCTCACATTCATCTATTAAATCAAGACATAATTGATAATCCAATGGTTCTATGCCTTTTAACTGATCATCAATAGTAATTCCATTCCCTCCATCACTGATCATATTATGAAAACCTAATTCATGCATATAATCATGTGCCATGGCATAACTTCTACCTGTCGCAATCGCAATAAAATGACCCTCTGCTTCTAGCTGTTTTAAAGTATATTGTGTTGATTCAGGAATATACTGATCTCCTGGTGTACCGACAGCTAAAGTTCCATCAATATCAAAGAAAAAGTATTTTCTATTCATCATGTACCCCTCACTTTCGAGATACATTATACACGCATGAACATGCATTACTCAATCATCATTCATGCATGTTCTAGAATGAATAGTTAGAGTCTTCACATACCATATGTTCTGGATAAATTTCCATAGCATATGAAGTTGTTCCTGAACGATTTGGATAAAAGCGTCCTCTGACACTTCCTTCAATAGACACAGACTGCCCCTTTTCAAAGTGGTCTACAACATACTGCGCTTTCTCATCCCAGATTACACAACGTATATAATCATAACGTGGTCTATCTTCAGTCCCTCCTTTCGTAGTAAGTAAGAAAGAACCTCTTAATATTCCATTTCTAGATTCTTTCACTTCTGGATCAGATGTAATCTGACCTTGTAATTTAACTTCATTCATATTTTTATTCCTCCTTCTATATACTTATTCCCTAAAACAATTAGAAATTACTTAAGATTTTTTAAAAAAAGTTTAATTCCCTACAACCCTTATGGTATATAATGTTTAAAAACGGAGGAGATTATATGGAATTAGAAACAAAAGCAATCCATGAAGGCTGGAAGCCTGGTAATGGAGAACCTAGACAGTTACCAATTTATGAAAGTACTACTTTTAAATATGATTCAAGCGAAGAAATGGGTATGTTATTTGATTTAGAAAAAGACGGTTATTTCTATTCACGCTTACAGAACCCTACTAATGATGCAGTAGCAGCTAAACTTACTAGCATGGAAGGTGGCTATGCTGGTATGTTGACAAGTTCAGGACAGGCAGCTAACTTCTTTGCGATTTTTAATATTTGTGAAGCAGGAGGACATGTTGTCGCTTCTAGTAATATTTATGGTGGAACTTATAACCTACTTTCAGTGACTATGAAAAAGATGGGTGTTGATGTGACTTTTATTAATCAGGATGCATCTGTAGAAGAAATCAATGCAGCATTTAAAGAAAATACTAAGTGTATGTTTGGAGAAACATTATCTAACCCTACAATGGAAGTATTAGATATTGAAAAGTTTGCATCTATTGCCCATGCACATGGTGTCCCTTTAATTGTGGATAATACATTCGCAACACCTGCAAATTGTCAGCCTATTAAATGGGGTGCAGATATTGTGACTCATTCTACAACTAAATATTTAGATGGTCATGCATCTGGTGTTGGTGGTGCTATTATTGATAGTGGTAACTTTGACTGGATGAGTCATGCAGAAAAATTCCCAGGACTTACAACTCCAGATGATAGTTATCATGGAATCACTTATGCAAAGAGATTTGGAAAAGCAGCTTATATTACTAAAGCCACTGCACAGTTAATGCGTGATTTAGGATCTATTCCTTCACCATTTAATAGTTATTTATTAAATATTGGAATTGAATCATTACCAGCACGTATGCGTGTACATTGTGAAAATGCCTTAAAAATCGCTACATACTTAAAGAATCATCCAAAAGTCGCTTGGATCCACTATCCAGGACTAGAAGATGATAAATATCATGAAGCTGCTAAGAAGTATATGCCTCATGGTACATGTGGTGTTATGTGCTTTGGTTTAAAGGGTGATAAGAAGGAAGCAGTGACTTTCATGGATCACTTACAGCTTATTAATATTGTCACTCATGTTGCTGATGCAAAGACTTGTATCCTACATCCAGCAAGTCATACACATCGTCAGATGACAGATGAACAATTAAAAGAAGCAGGTGTTGATCCAACACTTATTCGTTTATCTATTGGTTTAGAAAACCCAGAAGACTTAATTAAGGATATCGAAGAAGCATTAAAGTATTAAAAAAGACTGTTCAAATGAACAGTCCTGAAAGCAGAATTTATTTCTGCTTTTTATTATGCTTTCCATAAACCATGAAGATTGCAGTAATCATAAGCTGCTACAACTTCATCACCTTCACCAATATAGAATACAGCTTCAGGCTTGTCAGAAGGTGTTAACTGTTTGAACTGAGTACCATTCTTAGTTTCTAATACAATTAATGTAATGTAGTGTGCTTCAGTCATAGGATGTTCTACTGATCCTACAGATACTGTTACTTTATTATCCTCTACTTTCACTACAGGAACATGCTTTTCAACTGCGGCATCAGTTGTATTAGCTGTTAATTCCTTCATAGGTTCACCACAACAAACTACTGGTACACCAGAATCTACAAAATGAGTAATAACGTTACCACAATGTTCACAACGATAAAATTTCATATTCAATTCCTCCTTTATCTACTCCTATCATATCACTTTTAGAATATGACTACTAATGATATGCTTTCTTTTACAATATTTAAAAATCGAATTGTAAAAGCGTTGATTACAAAAGGTTTTTTTAAAAGTGTCCTTTGTGATTTTTTTGCAAAATATTCTTGTAAATATTTACAAAAGGCATTATTATGTAAATGGAAATATAAATAGAAGTTTTATATGGAGGTGATACATATGACTAGTGATTTTAGTATTGCTGTCCACGCTCTCGTCTATTTAGGTAAAAACCAAGACCTTATTTCTAGTGATGAACTTGCAAAGCATATTTGCACTCATCCAGTACGTGTAAGACGTGTTATGATCAAATTGAGAGAAGCTGGCCTTATTAAGGCTAAAGCAGGTGTTGATGGAGGATATCGTCTTGATAAAGAAGCAGATGATATTACTTTGTCTGAAATTGCGAAATCTGTCTCAAATGATTATATCCATGTGACTTGGCACAATGGAGAAGATGGAAGAGAAGCCATTAAGGACTCTAAAGTAGAACAAGCCATTGATTCTATTTTTGTAGATCTTAATGAAGCGTGTGACAATTTGTTGAAAGACAAGACCATCGAGGACATTATGAATATATCGAAGTAGAAATGGTCTACAATCAAAAGAAGCAGCCTAGATGGCTGCTTTTTTAAAGTCTAATACTAAGTTTAAGATAATACCTCCTACAACCATTCCTGCACCAATTAAACTGATACCGGATATTGTCTCATGGAAGAAGATGAAAGCCCACAGAGGCGCTAAAATGACTTCTAACATACAAATAAGATTGGCTGTAAAAGCTTCTGTACAAGAAATACCTAATGCAAGAAATATACCACCTAAACACATTGGGAAGAAACCATAACCACATACACCAAAGGCATCAGTGATATGGAAGTGAGGAAATCCTCTAAAGACAATTAAACCTACTGTAAGAGAGAACATATAGGCAAATATTGTCGAAGAGAAAGCTTCAGCCTCTTCTTTGTTGTTGAGGTAGAACTGCATTCCAAAACAGGCTCCTGATATAATTGCGAGTATATTCCCTAATAGATGCGAGAAGGAAAGAGTATCCGCAAAGAATAGTGCCATACCGATAAAGACAATCGCAATGATCCCCATTTGTCTTTTTGTCGGTAATTTACGTAAATCAATTGATTGCTAGATCAATACAAAGATTGTTGATGAGTATTGTAATACAATCGCATTGGCCACTGATGTCAGCTTATTGGCATAGATGAATGTCAAACTCATAAGAAACTGAAAGACCCCTACTGTAACTGTCATTTTATTGAATACCAGTTTCTTATGATGAATAATCATACTCAAAGGTATTGCGACAATAGAACTCATCATTGAGAATCCTAGCCCACTTAAGTGGCTTGCACGTATAAATAAACCTGCAAGTGACCAGCAAAATGCTGTCATCAGCAGGAAGAATACACCTTTTGTACTTATTTTATTTTCCATAATACAGCCACTAATAATGCGATGATTAAAGGAATAAGCACCGGCACAACAACACATAAACCAAATAAAAGCATATTATTCATATAGTTCACGCTGCCACTCAAAATGTGATTAAACATACTCACATCGAGATAATGTAAGTTCTCACGAACATTACTTACTATTTCATCGTGTATGCTTTGGATTGACCGAAATCATATCTACTCACAAGTTCATGTACACTCCATAGTCGTAAATTCCCGAAATAGCCTTCGGTACATACCTACGCTTGCGATTATTTATGCAACTACGTAAGTCGTAGCATCTCTCAGATTAAGTGCGGCATTGAAATCTCTGTCTTCGATATAACCACAGTCACATTTGAAAATTCTATCTGAAAGCTTTAAATCTTTCTTGATGCTTTTACAGCAATGACATGTCTTAGATGATGGGAACCATCTATCTACTATTCGAAGTTCGATTCCGTTTTCCTTGCATTTAGCTAAATTCATAAAACTTCTGCGAAGCAACTGCCTTTGAAAGATGTCTGTTCTTCATCATTCCTGATACGTTTAGATCTTCAATCGTTATATAAGATGGCTTGGTTTTCACTATCTCTGCGATTGTCTTATTGATGTAATCAGTACGAATATTGTCAATTCTATGATGAAGCTTCTGTATCTTAAGCCTTTGTTTTTGTATATTTCTTTTTTGAGTGGACCCTCCTTTCTTTTGAAGATGGCTTGGTTTTCACTATCTCTGCGATTGTCTTATTGATGTAGTCAGTACGAATATTGTCTATTCTATGATGAAGCTTCTGTATCTTAAGCCTTTGTTTCTGTATATTTCTTTTTTGAGTGGACTCTCCTTTCTTTATATTTTCATACTTTCGAGAAAGACTTCTCTGTTCTCGCGCAAGCTTTTTTTCAAGCTTCTTTAATTTTGCAGATTTATTGATGTTCTTATAAGTTTTTCCATTAGAAACAATCGCAAAGTCCTTTAATCCTAGGTCAATGCCAATTCCTTCACTGGAATGACTGGCTATCCTGTGATCAGGGATTTCTATAAGAACTGAAACATAGTATCTGTCAGCCTTTATTGAGACATGACCGCTCCTAATTACATATCCATCCTTTGTTGTAGGAATATATCCTTTCTCTTTGATGCGGACCCAGCCAAGTGACGGAATCTTGATTCTGTGTCTTTCGCAACAACAATCTTTTGGATTATTCCTCACAAAATACATTTTCACATCAGATCTGCCTTTCTTCTTAAATTTTGGAAAGGCGCTCTTATGATTAAAGAAGTTTTCAAATGCGGTCTGTCCGTTGTTTACTGCCTGTGTTACCGATTTTGAATAAGCTTCCTTGATCCAGGAATATTCTGGATGGCTCGGAAGATATTCATTATTAAGCCATACTCTAAACTGGCAGCTGCTCATAAACTTTTTGCCACTTTCATGAAGTTCCTTATTATGAGCAAGATAGAAGTTATAGATAAATCTGCAAGTACCTATTGTTTTACGAATCTTGACTTTCTGCTCATCTGTCGGATTTATTTCCGTCTTGAAGCTCTTCAGCAATTTCCTCATCCCTTTCTACAGTTTTTTTATACTTACGATACCCATTGCAGCCTACAGGAGAACACATGAAGTATTGAAACAATATCCTGCATGAGTTCTTCATCTGATTTCTAATCTAATTATAGAACAAATGGAAAATCTATGCATTAAGTTCAGCTTCATGAACACCTTTTATTAGGCGTTAATAAAATTTAATTTTCACTAAGCGGTGGTTTTGAGTATTCAAATTATGGTTTTTATTTTTTTGTTCCATTACTTCATCTAATAAATCGTTACACGGTTTCCATAATCTCCAATACACTGGTCTACAATAGTTCTTTCGCATTACAAAACTATCTTAAAAATGCAAGTTGATTTAGTAAATGCTGATTATAAGTATAATAATGCCTATTAGTTTGGGTTCGGTTTGCCTTTAAAGTTTCTTCTCTATCTCAACGTTATAATATCTTAACAGATACGCCTAAAAGTTAAGCAAAATCCTTTGGTTTATAATTTGTGAGATTTGATGCATTCATTTTAACGCTCTCCTTCGAGGTGATTTGAACACATTCAATCATAATAGTTAATATATTTAGTTACTTATATTTTCCTCCTTTTCCCCATTATAGCATGCTATAATGAGGAAAATAAAGAGGAGATGATATCATGTGGGTTGTTGAAAGAATTGATGAAAAAGGGTATTATCATCTAGAAAACTTAAAGACAGGTGAAACCATTTTAAAGAGAGATTTAAATGCACATGAGAACGATGTATTAGATGAATGCTTCCATGTTTTACCTGAAGAAACTAAGAAGAGAAAACAAGAAGTGGATGATTTGTTCCACTCTCTTTTATAGAGGTGACTACATGTTAATTAATATACAGAATTTATCTTATGCGATTGGTGAGAGACAGTTGTATAAGAACTTGAATATGATTGTAGAGGATACAGATAAGATTGCCTTAGTTGGTGTCAATGGAACAGGTAAGAGTACTTTATTAAAGATGATTGCCAATCATGACAGTCCTGCAATCACTTATAAGAAGGATCTAAAGATTGCTTATTTACCTCAGAATCCTGTATTTAGAGATAATGAAACGATTCTTAATGAAGCAAAACATATTCTTAAGGATGTCCCTGAATATTCTATTAAGTCTTCTTTAACACGTTTTGGTCTAGAAGATATGGATCAGGTGATCAGTACTTTATCTGGAGGTCAGAAAAAACGTTTAGCTCTTGCTATCGTATTACTAGAAGAATGTGATTTACTTATTCTAGACGAACCAACAAACCATCTAGATACACCTATGATTGAATATCTAGAAAAATATTTAATTAAACGTTCTAAAGGATTACTCATGGTCACTCATGATCGTTACTTCCTAGAACGTATTACTAATAAGATTTATGAATTAGATAGAGGTGAGATTTTCCCTTATGTAGCCAATTATTCACACTTTCTAGAATTAAAGGCAGAAAGAGAAAACAATGCCTTACAGGCACAAAGAAAAAGAAACCTCTTCTTAAAGAAAGAATTAGAATGGGTCAGAGCAGGCGTTCAGGCACGTTCTACTAAGAGTAAAGACCGTTTACAGCGTTTTGAAGAATTATCTTCTATTGAACAGATTCAAGAAAAAGGGACTGTTGAATTAATAGATACTACAAGTCGTTTAGGTAAGAAGACTATTGAGTTAGTGAATGTGTCTAAGAGTTATCCTGATAAGGTGATGTTTAAGCCATTTTCTTATTTATTTAAGAGATTTGACCGTATTGGTATATTAGGACAAAATGGCTGTGGTAAGACAACACTCCTTAATATGATTGCTGGTATTATCACTGATTATGATGGAGAGATTATTATTGGTGATACAATTCGTATGGCCTATTTCCAGCAACATTTCCATTATGATGATCCTACAATGAGAGTTATTGATTATATTAGAGAAACAAGTGATAATCTAGAAACAAGTGAAGGTACACTTAGTGCTCGTAATATGTGTGAACGTTTCTTATTTGATGACCATGCCCAGTATACACAAATTGGTAAATTATCTGGTGGAGAACAAAGAAGACTCTACTTATTAAAGGTTTTAATGGGTGCACCTAATGTATTACTATTAGATGAACCGACGAATGACTTAGATATTGAAACATTGAATGTATTAGAAGATTATCTAGATACATTTAAAGGTATTGTGATTACTGTATCCCATGACCGTTATTTCCTAGATCGTATTGTAGATGGTTTATTTGTCTTTAAGGATCAGGAAATTCATTATGTGAATGGTGGCTATAGTGCTTCTATTGATATCACTAATACTAAGAAAGAAACAGAATCTCAGAAAGAAGATTATCGTAAACAAGCTAAAGAAAATAGAAAAAGAAGATTAACCTTCAGTGAAAAGAAAGAACTAGAAGGTATGGATGATCTATTAATGAATCTAGAAACACGTTTAAGTGAGATCGATGAAGAAATGGGTTCTACCCAGGACTTTGAAAAGCTTGATGAATTAAGTAAAGAACGTGATGAAGTTGAAAAAACTTTAGAAGAAAAGAATGAACGTTATCTAGAACTATTAGAAATAGAAGAAAGCTAAATGAAAAGAGGAACCCATTTGGATTCCTCTTTTGCTATATAAGGAGAAGCATTAGACTCATTTGAATAATTTATCAAACCCATCGTATTGATATTGAGTTCTTTTTATTATTAGACTTTTTATGGGTTCAACATTTTATTAGAAATTTTCATTTCTCACTGAATATAAGATCGAATCTTACTATAATTGCCGTATTACTTATTTACTTTTCGGTTCGTTAGACTAGGAAGTCAAGTAACATGTCTTATATTTAATGTTTTATCTTCTGTCTTCTCTTTTCGCTTATATCATACATTATCATTCACGCAAACGCAAGCGTTTACACACATTTTCATAAATTGAAAATTCGCTGATAAATAGGTGTTTTTTTCACAACTGAAAAAGCTATGGCTTTTACATCACCATAGCTTTTCTGGAGTAACTAAATAGACTTGGGGTTT
>NZ_FR898825.1:0-1466 GCF_000437715.1 Catenibacterium sp. CAG:290 | reverse complement strand
GTTTTGACAACTAGGAGGTCATTTCATATTATCTAAAGAATTAGAAAAGTATAGTGAATTACTTGAAACTGGAACAGCTACAGAATATGTGGATATTAAAGAAAGCGATGGGCTGATTTCTATGGCTTATCTATATCAAGATAAAGAGTTAATAGAAAGACATGGTATAGGGGTTATTATTGGTAAGCAATACTATAGGATAGGAATAGCCCCTGAAATCGGTACAACATTAAATGAAAATTCAAAAATCATAAAGATCACAGACAATGAAATAGAATTCACATTTAATTTAAATAATGATACAGAAAAAAAGCGTTTAATAGTCCAAACTGAAAATAATGATATTCATTTTAAGTTAGAGGATGTATCATAAATCCTATCTTTTGAATAAAAACGGAAAAGCATAATAGTTGCTACAGTAGTGTTTGAATTATAATTAATCTATTATTCGAAATTAGTGAGGTCTTGCGTTTTATTCGCAAAAAGTGTATTTAAATCCTGTTTTCTTGAATGTAACAAATTAAGTTATATATTGTAGATATACGATATCACATAAGAGAAAGGAGGATAAGAAATGTTGAAGGTAGTAAATAATAGCAGAGCAAAAAAAGTTATGAAGTATTTTACATAGTAGAAAGTTAATCACAAATTATGCATAGAAGGAGTGGATACTTATGAAAAAGAAAGATTTGATTCGCATTGTATATGAAAAAATTATGCTTGCTATTGGTGTTATGATTGCTAATTTAGTAATGAATGAAACAATGACAGTATGTATAGTTAGTACAGTATTAGTAGTAGGTATTACGCTTATATTTGACATAATACAGTTAAGAAATAAAACACAATGATACTTTGGAAACCTGCTTCTTTGAGGCAGGTTTTTACTGCTATTCCAGATAGAAATAGCTTTGGAGAAGTATGTCTATGTAATACCTGCTTACAACAAGTACCTAATCTCACAATCACATCAACTAAACTGAAAAGTACTCATCTTTCTACAAAGCTGCTAGATGAAGCTATTCAGGCAATTGATCAACAGTTAGATAAAGGTTATTTTTCTCAAGATATCAAAGAAGGAATTCATACATATTTTGACAAGTATTATAGACAACGTCAAAGTATGGAAGAACAAAAAGAAATCACCTCAAAACTAGATCAAATCATAGAAAAAAATACTTCTAATGATTCGAAGACGGAAGATAAGTTCACAGAATTATTGGAAGAAAGAAATAATGATTATAATTTAGATTCCATTTTAGAATGTAATGATCTCTATGAATATGATGTAGTCACTGTTCATGATTCTCAAGGTAGAACAGATACAAATAATTTAAAGAAAACATTAATCAGATATAGTGTACAGGGCTGGAGACTAAAGGCAGCTTTCGCAAATGAAATAGGCAGTAATATGGTAGGTGGTGCTATTGTAGGCGTTGGTATAGGAAGCAATAGTACAAGTGCTG
>NZ_FR898824.1:0-16738 GCF_000437715.1 Catenibacterium sp. CAG:290 | reverse complement strand
TTTCATCCCACACGCAAGCGTGTGGGTTTTTCGCCATAAATTTATAACCAAAAGGTTTTCCTCCCCCTAATATTGTTTCCTGATTCACAAAACAATAATCTGCCTGGATATACTTCTTAATATTCTTATAATAGTTCGAAAAGTCATAACCACTAGAAGTCTTGGCTTCATCAAGCATACATTGATGATAGAGATTATCTCCTACAGCAACAAAAGAAACACTTGGTGTCTCTTTCTTTACTTCTTCTTTAGGAGGTGTGCTACATCCTGAAAGAAGTAACATAATTGCAAGAAGAAATTTATATTTCATAAATTATTTAGTTGTTGATCCAAATCCACCATTACGTGTTTCAGTGGCATCATCATCTTCAGTAATACCATATGTCATGAAGATTCCCTGGGCAATACCCTGGCCAGCCTGAACATCAACTACTTTTCCTTCATTTGAATCATTTGTCATTTTAATAAAGATATGACCTTCATTATCTGAATAGAAATAATCACTATCAATTACACCGACAGTATTATTTAACTGTAGACGATATTTAAATCCCAAACCACTTCTAGGATAAATCATTAATACCCATCTTTCATTCATTTCACAGCGGATTCCTGTAGGAATCTTTACAGTTTCTCCAGGTTCTAAATGTATATCAATAGGTGTATAAAAATCATATCCTGCAGATCCTTTAGTTGCACGACGTGGAAGCTTAATCGCATCATAGATGTCCTTTACATCTTCCTTTTCCATTCCTGTTTGAAATTGTTCATAAGATACTTTATAAAATTTAGCGCTATTCATTATAATCTCCTTTCGCTCTTATATATATTATACACAAAAAGCCTAGATTTTACTCTAGACTTATGAGTCAAAACGATATTTAAATTCTTTATAAGTTTTTGCAGTTTTTGTATCCTTCACTACAGCATTACAATAATGATCACCCTGGTTTACTTCTATACTTACCGCAACCTTTCGCTTATCTGAAAAAGTAAATGTAGACTTTTCTACACGTGGACTGCTTAAATCGTTATTAGGAACTGAAATAGTAAGAAAATACTTAAGTGAAGAATTCTCTCCTGTCTTCATATTTCCATGATAACAACGCATAATCTTATTATCCTTCTTCATTGTATAAGCAATATCTAAATTCTTTTTTACTACATAAGAATCAATATCCTTAAATTCCTTCTTATGTAGGTTCTTATTCATTTCTTTAAAGAAAGCTGTCTTATAATCTCTATCTTCACATGTAATAGAAATTTCTTCCCCATTCAACATACCTGAATAGAATGTTCTTACTTCCTGTGCAATATAATTTGAATTGGCACGTGTTGAACATCCACTTGTCAACAAAAGTGCGATTAACCAGAGTATCTTCATGCTTTATCACCTGTAAGCATTATACATATTTATTATGGAATAACTGTGTATTTTCAAAAAATGAAGCACTTATTTGTGCTTCATTCATACTTTTATTAAAAGAGTTACTGTGGTAGATGATCAACCGCATATTGTGCATCTTCAGCAGTAAACTTTTCTCCATAGCTTAAAGTTAGGTGTCTTAAAAAGCTGTACGATGACAGCTTATGATTTATTAGGAAGAGTAATTGTAATACAAGTCCCCTCTCCTAATTGACTATGTAATTTCACTGTTCCTTTATTATAAGAAACAATATGCTTAACGATGGCAAGACCTAAACCAGTACCACCTTTGATTCTACTACGTCCCTTATCAACACGGTAGAATCTCTCAAAGACACGGCCCTGGTCTGCAAGAGGTATACCAATACCTGTATCCTTGACTTCAATGATCATGTTATCTTTCTTACTATAAATATGAACATATACATGACCATCTTCTTTGTTGTATTTAATAGCGTTACTTACAAGATTAGAAATCAATGTTTCTATTTGAGATCCATTTCCAATATAAGTAATAGGTTCTACATCTGTATGAAGCTCTACATTATATTTCATTAATAGACCTTCATAATCTTCTGATATATCCTTCATTAATGCCTGCATTTTTACAGGAACCTTTTCTACAATGAGATCATCACTATCTAGCCTAGATAACATCAAGATATCATTAATTAAAGAAGACATATTAGTCACTTCAGTTTGAATCTTAGAAAGCATCATCTTCTTCTGATTTTCATCATTGATGAATCCTTGTGACAATAATTCACTATAACCTCTAATAGCTGTAATAGGTGTTTTTAATTCATGAGATACACTAGAGAAGAATTCTTCTCTCATCTTCTGTGAGTTCTTCATTGCGGTAATATCCACAAAGAAGAGTGCTGTACCAAATGGAAGGCGGGAGATTGCACATTGGTAATCAAAATCATGAATCTTTAATTCTATACGCTGTTTCTTAGGTGCACTATTTAACGCATTTATAAGATTTGGATAAGTAATATGATCTATTAAGTTGTCCTTTTCTTTTAAAGGTCCTAAAATCTTTATAGCACTATCATTGACACTTAAGATCATGCCATTCTCATCAAGTAAGATGAAGCCTTCCTCCATCTTTCTTAATATCGCATTGATCTTATCTTGTTCAAATCTTGTTTCTCTCATAGATTTTCTTAATCGATGAGAAAGATTTTCTATTGTATCAATAATAGGTGTAAATTCTTCATAATCTGTTGTTGGGAGTTCAAAACGATAGTCTTCAGTCATGTTATTAAGAGACTCACTGATTTCTGTCAAAGGCTGAGTGACTCTCTTAGAGAGTTTACGTGCAACTATGTATGAAAATAATATACTAATCAGTATAGAAATCGCAAATGCAGGAGCAAGTTCTGGGAAATAACCCCATACACCTGAATAAGGGATGGACAATCTTATAATGTGGTTATCTTTATAATATGCAGCATAGAGAAGTGGCTGATTGGTTGTCTCAGAACGTCTCATTGCATATCCTTCATGATTTGAAGAATGAAGTGCCTGTTGTACTTCTTCTCTTTTCAAATGATTAGAAGAGATGTCATTCTTATATGTATCTGCAAGAACTTTACCTTTTTCATCTATGACAGATATTCTTGTATCATCAGAGAAAGCAAGTGGATTAAGTGTTTCTATCTGTTTATTTAAATCACCCGAGTAATCTAAGTTATATTCTATTAATTTAACAGAATACATCATTTCTCTTTCGGAATCCTCTTTCATTGAACCAGAAATAATAAATATACTCGTTGCACTACAGATACATAGAGATACTAATAAAAGTGAGATAAAATATCTCAATATAGATTGTCTCATTATTGACCATCCTCAATAAAACGATAACCTACACTTCTGATTGTCTTAATATAATGATGTCCATCATCACCAAGTTTTGCACGTAAAGAACGAATATGAACATCTAAGGCTCTTGATTCGCCTACAAAATCATAACCCCAGATATTATTTAAAAGTTCTTCTCTTTCTACAACACGTTCTTTATTTTCTACTAAATAGAGTAGTAACTGATACTCTTTATGAGTTAATTCAAGTTTTTCACCCTGCTTTAAAATAATATGCTTAGATTTATCAATTTCTAAAGATGTTGTCTTAATAACCTTTGAATGATGCTGACTTCTTCTAAGTAATGAGCGAACACGTGCAGCAAGTTCCAGCACTCCAAATGGTTTCGTCATATAATCATCACAGCCTGAATCTAAACCTCTTACCTTATCTATTTCACGATCCTTTGCAGAAAGAATTAAGATAGGTAAAGTTGTATTAGTCTTTCTAATCTGTTTAATGGCTGAAATACCATCTAATTCCGGTAACATGACATCAAATATTGCAAGATCAGGCGTATCTTCATGAATTGCGACAATTGCATCTATCGCATTATTAAAGAGGGTAATTTGATACCCACTTGATTCAAGAGATAACTTGATAATTTCCTGAATATTCTCATCATCTTCTATTACATATATACGTTCGCTCATTGGTTATATCCCCCTTAAATAATACGCTGCTGGTTGATAGATCCTGTTTCCATGAAGTCTAACCATTCACAGATATTAGATGCATGATCACCAATTCTTTCAAGATATTTAGCAATCATGAAGTAATCTAAACAATCATCTGCATTTTCACTATTTTCTTTCATGATCTGGATGATTTCATTCTTAATATCTAAGAATAATGCATCAATATCATCATCCATTCTAGAAATGTTATGGGCTTTATCTACATCACCTTCTACAAAGGCTTCAATAGACTTATGCACCATTTCTTTTGCAGTCTTTAACATTTCTGGAATATGTTCTACTGTTCTATAAATATGATCACCAGATAAATCCAAGATAATTTCACAAATATCAGAACACTGGTCACCAATTCTTTCTAGATCAGTCACAATCTTTAATGCAGTAGTTACAATACGTAAATCTCTTGCCACTGGCTGCTGTCTTAACATTAACTTAAAACAAATAGATTCAATAGAACGTTCCATATCATTGATCATACGATCATTTTCCATAACTTCTTTCGCAAGCTTAGTGTTCTTGTTTTTAAATGCAGCAATAGTATTTTCTAATGCATTCTCTACAAGACCGCTCATCTTTTGAAGATCTACATTAAGCGTATCTAGTTCTCGATCAAAACGACTTCTCATAATATTTACCCCTTCATTATAATATATTGATTTAGATAATTAAATATTAACCGAATCTACCAGTGATATAATCTTCTGTTCTCTTATCCTGAGGGAATGAAAAGATCTTTTCTGTATCACCCGTTTCAATGATTTCACCCTGTAAGAAGAATGCGGTATTGTCTGCAATACGTGAAGCCTGCTGCATGTTATGTGTCACAATCACAATTGTATAATCTTTCTTAAGATTCATTAATAAATCTTCAATCTTAGATGTAGAAATTGGGTCTAAGGCACTTGTAGGTTCATCCAATAAGATAACATCTGGGTTAACAGCTAAACATCTTGCAATACATAATCTCTGCTGCTGACCCCCAGATAGACCTAATGCACTTGTATCTAGACGATCTGCAATTTCATCATATAAAGCAGCCTGCTTTAATGATCTAATCACAATCTTTTCTAATTCAGCATGATTCTTAATCCCATGAATTCTAGGTCCATAGGCAATGTTATCAAAGATACTCATTGGGAATGGGTTAGGCTGCTGGAATACCATCCCTACTTTCTTTCTCAATAAAGTTGTATCTACTCTAGGATCAAAGATGTCTTCACCATCCAATGTCACCTGACCAGTAATCTTTACCCCTTTTACATAATCCTGCATACGGTTTAATGTTTTAAGGAATGTAGATTTACCACATCCAGAAGGACCGATGAATGCTGTGATCTTATGTTCTGGGATCTCTAGACTTGTATCCTTTAAGGCATGCTTTTCACCATACCATAAGTTTAAATTCTTAATTTCCATTTTATTCATATATATTTACCTCATTATTTTGCTTTTTCTACATTAAACTTACTTGATAGCCACTTAGCGATAAAGTTCATGATTAATACAAGAATAATTAAAATCATCGCAATCACAAAGGCCTGTCCATATTCTGCGTTACTCATTGCCATATAAAGCTGGATTGTGAGTGTTCCACCACTTTCCATTAAGTGAGTGAAGAATCCTCTTGGCATAAAATAACCACTACCTGCTGTAAATAATAAGGCAGCTGATTCAGCCACAATACGACCCATACCAAGAATCACACCTGTTAAGATACCAGGCATAGCACTTGGAAGAATAACAGTACGAATCATATACCACTTAGTTGAACCAATACCTAATGCAGCTTCACGATATGAAGAAGGAACTGATTCTAAGGCAACCTGAGTGTTTCTAATAATAATTGGTAAGATAAGAATAGTTAGTGTGAAACATCCATTTATGACTGAATATCCTAAATGAAGCATTTCACCAAAGAAGATCATACCAAATAGTCCAAAGATAATAGATGGAATACCTGATAATACTTCTGTTGTAAATGATACTGCTGCAACAAACTTCTTATTTTTTGCATATTCATTTAAGTAGATGGCAGCACCAATACCAATTGGGCAGGCAAATAATAATGTACCTACGACAATATAAAGAGTATTGATGATGTTACCTAATAAGCCTTCAGGGTTCATTAACTGACTCATTGGTTCAATTAAATTCTTGAAATGGAAATGGGGGATGGCTTTAGAGAATACATAACCAATAATGACAAGAATTAAGATACTAGAGAAACCAGCACATAGGTAAATAAGTCCACGTAGTATAGTGTCTCCTATTCTTTTCTTTTTATGATATAACGTTCTATCCACAGCATTCACTTCCTTTAATGGGGATGTAGCTGACACTTTTTTAGAATCTGCTTTATCCATTTTCTTCACCCTTTTTTAGAATCTTCATTAATACGATATTGATAATCATAATGAAGATGAATAATACTAAACCGATTGTAAATAATACTTGTCTATGTACACCACTTGAGTAAGACATTTCAGATACGATAGCTGTTGTTAAGAAACGTACTGAGTTGAATGGTGCTGGTAAATTAACTGCGTTACCAGCAACAAGTAAGATAGCCATTGCTTCACCAATAGCACGTCCAACACCTAACACAATAGCACTCATGATTCCATTCTTAGCAGCTGGAATAACGACTTTAAAGATTGTCTGAATTTTAGTTGCACCAAGTGCATAAGAACTTAATCTTAAATGATTAGGTACAGTTTCTAGAGCTGTTTCAGAGACATTGATTAATGTTGGTAAAATCATGATCACTAATACAATAATTGCGGCAATGAGGTTTGCCCCACCAGTGAACTGATGTGAATGAGATGTATGATAAAAAAACTTTTCTAACTTATACATCTGTGGGTTAATGATCAAGATACCAAGTAACCCATAAACAACTGATGGAATACCAGCTAATAATTCAATAGCTGCTTTCATAATCTTCTTTGGAGTGCCAGTAACCATTTCACTTAATGCGGCTGCGGTAAATAAACCAACAGGGATTGCGATTAAGACTGCAAGTAAAGTACCAACAATAGAAGTTAAGATAATGTAAAGAATACCGAACTTTCCTTGAGAAGGAACCCATTCTGTTTTAAATAAGATATTTCCGATACCAACCTTAGCAAGTGCAGGTGTACCGCTATAGATCATGTAGGCAGTAATAGCGACGACTGCAACTATTGAAAAAGCAGCACATACACTAACGATTAATGCGGCTGCCTTTTCTGATGCTTGTCTACTTTTATTGGTACCGACAATGCTATTTAGCACTGATTAGACCTACTTTTTTAATGATAGCCTGCCCTTCATCACTATCAATGTAATCGAATAATGCCTGAACTAATTTAGACTGTTTTTCAATTTTACCTTTAGTAGCCATTACGAATGGTCTCTGTAATGCATATTTACCAGCTTTGATATTCTTAACTGTACAATCAACACCGTCTAACTGTAATGTGTTGATTGATTTATCAACTGCGTCTAGTGATACATAACCAATAGCACCTTCAATAGAAGCACATTTTGCAACAACTGCACCAGTATTATCTAATTCCTGTGCATATTTACATTTATCTTTTACTTCTAATAATTCTTCGAAAGCACCTCTCGTACCAGAAGCCGCTTCTCTACCAATAACAACGATTTTTTCGTCTTTACCACCAAGTTCTTTCCAGTTAGTGATTTCACCAGTATAGATCTTAGTTAACTGTTCTTTAGTTACATTCTTAACAGTATTATTTTTATTAACCGCAACTGCGATACCATCAATAGCTACGATGTTTTCTTCAAGACCCTGGCTCTTTTCTTCATCTGTTAATGCTCTTGAAGAATCACCGATATCAGCCTTACCACTTAATACTGAAGCAATACCAGCAGATGAACCTGTGAACTGAGATTCAACTGTAACATTAGGATTCTTTTCTTTGAAAGATTCGCCTAAGGCAGTTACAAATTTTTCCATTGATGTAGAACCATCAAGTGAGATCTTTCCTGATAAATCTCCTGAACCAGCAGTTGAAGAATCTTTAGATCCTCCACAACCAGCAAGTGAGAATGCAAGTACACATGTAAGTACAAGCGTTAATATTTTTTTCATATTTACTTTTTTCCTCCCGTCTTCTTAAGACACCTACATCATAAATTTTTCTCCTTAACAAAAAAATCATATTTGTGTATGTATTATCTTAAGATTATGTAAATGTGTTTTTTCACTTTTTACACAATTACGGTTGTTTTATTGTATAAACAATAGTACAATTTGGTCGAATTTTCGGAGGTGAATATTAAATTTATGTTATATGAAAAGGAAATACAACAAAAAAGATCAATAAAAGCCCTCAAATCATTCGTATGTGTTATTCTTGCGTCATGTTTAATGGCCTTTAATATTAAGACGTTTGTACGTGCTGGTGAATTAGTCCCTGGTGGTATTACCGGTATGACTCTATTAATACAGAGAATAATGTTAAAGTATGCTAACATTTCTGTACCTTATTCTGTGCTTAATATTTCATTAAATGCGATACCAGCTATCATTGGTTTTAAACTTATTTCAAAGCGTTTTACTGGTTATAGTGTATTAATGATTGTTTTAAACTCATTCTTAGTTGATTTGATTCCTTCTTATAGGGTGACAACTGATCCATTACTCATTGCTTTATTTGGTGGTTTATTAAATGGTTTGGCTATTTCTATTGCCTTATATGGTAAAGCAAGTTCTGGTGGAACAGACTTTATTGCAGTCTATATTCATCGTAAGTGGAATATCTCTTCTTGGAATATCATTTTAGGTTTTAATATTATTCTATTATTAACTTCTGGAATGTTATTTGGATTTGAAGCATCTCTTTATTCTATTGTCTTCCAGTTCGTATCTACTCAGGCAATAGATACTTTCCACAAATCAGATCAGCAGATGACTTTATTCATCATATCTAATAAAGCAGATGAATTAGAAAGAGAATTATTAGTTAAGACACATCATGGTATGACTCGTTTTACTGGTGAAGGATCTCATACACATGAAGATCGTGTCATGTTATATACAGTCGTCAGTGCCGCAGAAGTCAATGATGTTTATGAAATTATTAAAAGTATTGATAAACAGGCTTTCGTGAATATTGTCAAAACAAATGCTGTTAAAGGAAGGTTCTATCAGGAACCTATTGATTAACCTGGATTTATTCCAGGTTTTTTAAATGCAAAAATAAGTAGGTCACCCTACTTATTAATACATTGAGATATCAGATCGTGAACAACGTTTTCTTTGCCTGCAACTAAATTTGTGATTAATTGGTTTTTAATTGGATGTCCACGATAATCACATAGTATACCGCCAGCTTCTTCTAATATCACCTTACCAGCAGCATAGTCCCATAATTTGACACGACGTTCTAAATAAGCCTCTACACGCCCACAAGCTGTCCATGCAATATCTAATGCACAGGATCCACTACGACGTATATCAGAACAACGCTTCATAACTTCCTTGATTGTATGGAAGTTCTTATCCAGCATTTCATCATTTTTATAATAAGGACTTGTTCCTACAGCTACTAAGCTTGATGAGAGGTTCTCTTGATGGCTTACATGAATAGGATGTTCATTCAAATACGCACCTTGTCCTTTAACACCATAAAACAGCTCACGCATATAGGGGTTATAGATTAACCCGATTGTTGGTTCACCATTTTCTAACAATGCCAATGAAATGACACTGCAATGATAATCATGAATAAGATTTGTTGTACCATCTACTGGATCTAATACCCAGCATGGTTGACTTAAATCCACTTCATTGATCTGTTCCTCGCTCATGAACTGTACATTAGGATACTTATCCATTAAACATGTCTTAATCTTATCCTGTACAATGAGGTCTATTTCAGTTACATAATCATCTTTCCCTTTAGAATAGATTTGATCATCCCTTAACTGCCCCATAAAACATTCACCAGCATGATAAAGCACTTCTTTTAAGTAATTCACATCGTAATTCATATAGTTTCCTCTCTGTGCACAAGTATAGCACCTTATACAATAAGTATGGTTACCATCAAGTGAAGAGTATATTAATAATTGGTAAAAAAAGAATCCTCCATAAGGAGGATCATGCACTACATAAATATTCTTTTGGCTTGATATGGATGAAATATGAATGCAGTGGCTGTTTTTCAATCAATGCCCTAATGATTAAAAGGATCAGCGTTCCTAGGAAAATCAAAGTTATAATGAGTTAAAAGTATGAGGGTTTCATTAATTACTCACTTTATATCCATGTTCAATAAGGGATTTAATTATTAGCAATACTCTTACGAGCAGTGATCATTCTTATCCTCGCACCCGAATAAGAATGTACAGGAGATGCAGATATATCTGCACAAGATCATGAGGTCCCTACACCTCACGATATGTATAACTAGATTTTCCTATCTTAAGACCTTAATCTTAAGATGATAATATATTATCATCTTATTGGTATTTTATCAATGATAATAATAAAAAAATGTCATGAGCTGGACGTCTCATGACGATTTAGGAAGCAAAAATTTATTTTCTTTTTGCATCTTTATAATAATCTAACAAAATGATTAAACAAGTATTCTTAAGGATATTGTATAGTTGTTACAAAAAAAGCGAATTTATATGCATAAATCCACTCTTTTTGTAACTTTAATAGATATATTCTTCTTTCTTTTGTTTTCTCTCATATATATAAATAAATGGCGCATACACAAGTACTGAGATACATATACATATGAGATGTGATATTGCCCCATAGATACTTCCTCCAGTAACTAAGAAGCCCATTAAAATAGGTGGCATAACCCAAGGTACTTCCATGATCACATGTGGACAGAATCCTATTGAAATAAGGAAATAACCCGCTGTAAGAGAGACAAGTGGTGCAAGAATAAATGGAATAGATAATAGAGGATTAAGCACAATGGGCATACCAAAGATGACTGTTTCGTTGATATTCGCTAAACTTGGGAATAAAGAAATATTCGCTATTAGACGATTATCATGTCTTTGAGAAAAAACAAGTATATATATCACAAGCCCTAATGTACATCCTGAGCCACCAACTTCTCCAAACATCTGAAACATCATTGAATTGAATACATATGGTATATCTTTTCCTCTTAACCCCGCATTAAATGATGCCATATTAATATAGAGTAATGGTCTATACAAAGATTCAACGATAGGCAACATAAGATTCTTCCCATGGAAGCCAACAACCCAGAACAATAAGATAATAAAATACAAAACAAGAACCGCAATTAAATTATCCCCTGCCATCAGCTGTAACGGAAACTGTACAAGATTATATATATTTGTATTAAGTGTATGACCTGTGCTTAGGATACAAAGATAAGAGACAGAACCCATAATTAAGAGTGTCAGGAATGTTGGTACGATATTCATGAATGATAATACCTGATTGGTAGAAACCTGACTAGGAAGCTTAATTAAGAGACAATCGCAGTTTCTTAATAAATGATAGAGTTCTGTCGCAATTATAGCGACAAGCATTGCGGTAAAGAGTCCTGATAAAGATGTATAACCGATGCCTATTCCCTGCGCAGTAAAATCTTTCAAAGTGATTCCTATAGAATGTGGTATATGCACAAAGGTGGATAGTTTTGTTTGTACAATAGCCCCACCACCTGTGTGTAATAGTACATTGATATGTAAGCCATCTATTGTATGTGGTGTAACAACCAGCCAGCTTAAGAAACTGACAATCACAGGATAAATATCATGATCCCCATTTGCCTGGGCAATTTCACTAGATAATAATAATACAATTACGATAGAGATACATGAAATGGCTGCATAATTCAATGCTTCAAAGATTGGATTAAAAATTTTTAATTCCATAATAAGTGGAAAAACAGCACCTAATCCCCCACGATCATTAACTAGTACATTTATCCAAAATATTCCAACAGCGCCTGTAAGAGATATTGGCATATAATTTTGGAATGTATTTTTAATCGCATTTAAGTATTTATTCTGAGTACATCTCATAGCCACCCAGGATAAAGCATCTACTAATTTATTCATCCCATCACCCCTTTCGCACTCCCATCTTACATTTTTCAATAGAAAAAGTCCATCACTAAGATGGACTATTCAAAAAGAAGGATTTAAAAAACAATCTTCGCAATAATTCTAGCTTTAATAACACCTTCATGATTTTCAATCACTTTAGTAATATCTTCTGATAAATCATTTGTATCAATGACAGTATATGCATATTCACCACGTGCTTTATTGACCATGTTTTCAATGTTCATGCTCTTTTTCGCAAATGCGTTCGCAAATACTGCTAACATATTAGGAATATTCTTATGAATAATACATACACGATATGTTGTAGTACGTGGTTCTACAACTGTAGGTAAGTTAACAGAGTTCTGGATATTACCATTTTCTAAGTAATCAATCATTTCTTTTACGGCCATAGTTGCACAGTTATCTTCTGATTCTGGAGTAGAAGCACCTAAGTGTGGCAATACAACTGTATTTTCAGTTTCTACAAGTTCTTTAGAACCAAAGTCTGTAATATAACGTGCCACTTTTCCTGATTTTAATGCTTTAATGATATCTGCAGTATTTACTAATGTATCACGTGCAAAGTTCAAGATACGTACACCGTCTTTCATCATTGCAAGTGACTTCTTATTAATCATGTTCTTTGTATCAGGAGTTGCTGGTACATGAATAGTAATATAGTCACATTCCTTGAATAATTCTTCTACAGTAGCTGCTTTATGAACCCATTTAGATAGTTTCCATGCTGCATTGACACTGATATATGGATCATAACCATAAACTTCCATACCTAATTTAACAGCTGCATTGGCTACATTCACACCAATTGCACCTAAACCAATAACACCAAGCTTCTTACCATCAATTTCAGGACCAACAAACTGGCTCTTACCTTTTTCTACAGCTTTTCCAAAATCATCAGCTGGTAATGTCTTTACCCATTCAATACCAGGAATTACCTGTCTTGAACTTAAGATTAAAGCACATAATACTAATTCTTTAACCGCATTCGCATTAGCCCCTGGTGTATTAAATACACAGATTCCTTTTTCGGTACATGTATCTACAGGAATATTGTTGACACCTGCACCCGCTCTTGCGATAGCCTTTAATTCAGCTGGAAAATCATAGTCATGTAATTTAGCTGATCTAACTAACATCCCATCTTCATGTTCTAAATTATCACCGACTTCATAATTATCATCAAAGACTTCTAAGCCCTGTTCAGAAATCTTATTTAAAGTTTTAATCTTATACATACTATTTATGTTTCTCCTCGAATTCTTTCATGAAATTAACTAAATATTCTACACCTTCATATGGCATTGCATTGTAGATAGATGCTCTAATACCACCTACACTACGATGTCCTTTTAAGTTTGTCATACCTGCTGCAATAGATTCCTTTACAAATTCAGCATCTAATTCTTTAGATGGTGTTGTAAAAGTCACATTCATATTAGAACGTGCATCTTTCTTTGCATGTGGTTTATAGAAATCAGACTGATCTAAGTAGTCATAAAGAAGTTTAGCTTTCTTTTCATTCTTTTCCTTCATCACTTCTAGTCCACCCTGTTCATCAATCCATTTCACTACGAGACCTAACATATAAATAGCCCAGCATGGTGGTGTGTTATACATAGAATCCTTTTCTAACATAGTATCTAATTCAGAAAGAACTGGAATATTAGCTGGATGTGGTTTTACTAGATCTTCTCTAATAATAACTACACCTAGTCCGGCAATACCCATATTCTTTTGTGCACCGGCATAAATAACACCATATTTAGAAACATCTACAGGTCTTGATAAGATATCAGAAGACATATCTACTACAAGTGGTGCGCCCTTTGTATCTGGTACATAGTTCCATTCTGTACCATAGATAGTGTTGTTGTTACAAAGATGTACATAATCAACACCTTCACGAATATCTAATTGATCCTGTGTAGGAATTTCTGTAAAATCGTTGTCCTTACCGTTATAGGCAATATGAACATCCCCAAACTTGGCCGCTTCTTTTGCAGCTTTGCCAGAGAAGCTTCCTGTAACGATATAATCTGATTTACCATTTACCATAAGGTTTAAGGCAATGTTTGTGAATTCCTGTGTTGCCCCACCTTGTAATAATAAAATCTTATAGTTATCTGGAACATTTAAAACTTTCTTTAAAGTTGCTTTTGTATCATCAAAAATCTTTTGGTATGTTGAGGAACGATGACTCATCTCCATTACGCTCATTCCTGAGCCTTTATAATTCAGCATCTGATCTGCTGCTTCCTTTAATACCTCTACAGGTAACTGAGATGGTCCTGCAGAAAAATTATAAACCCTCTTATCTGTCATTTTCGATTTCCTCCTCGTTAATTTATATGCATTATATTAGTTTAATACAAATTTGTCCACTGATATTATTAAAATATATAAATAATTTGAAAATTATTCAAGATTGTATACAATATAGATGTATTTTGATAGAGATAGACTCATCTTGATAAATCATTATAATTAGAATTAAGAAAGAGGTGGCTTATGAAGAAATTTAAGAATGCAACAATGAATGATATTTTTGCAGGTATTATTGTTGCTTTTATATCTATTCCTATATCCATGGGTTATGCTCAGGTAGCAGGTCTACCAATGGTCTATGGTTTATATGGTTCTTTGGTTCCTATTCTCGTATTTAGTTTATTTACTACGAGTCATGATTTTGTATTTGGTGTGGATGCAGCCCCTGCAGCTCTTACTGGAAGTGCATTGGCGACTCTTGGTATTACTGCAGGAACTAAAGAAGCAATGCAGGTGGTCCCTGTTATTGCACTCATGGTTGCTTTATGGTTGATTTTCTTTTCAATCATTAAAGCAGGACGTGCTGTTAAGTATATTTCTACACCTGTCATGGGTGGATTCGTAACAGGTATCTGTTTATCTATTATTATGATGCTTGTTCCTAAACTCTTTGGTGGGACAACAGGAACAGGCGAAATATTTGAATTAGTGAATCATATTATTAAAGAGTCACCACTCTTTAATGGCTTATCTTTTATATTAGGTATTAGTACCCTTGTCATTATTCTTATCGTAAAGAGAATAAATAAGAAGATTCCTATGCCTATTCTTATGATGTTTATCGGTGCTTTATTGACTGCCCTATTCCCTTTAGAAAAATATGGAGTAAAACTGTTACCTCATGTTGATTCAGGTTTACCAAAACTTGTGATTCCTTCTATTGCCCATGTAGATATTTCTGCTTTATTCTTTACTACATTATCTATTGCGATCGTTGTACTCGCACAGACTTTATTATCTGCACAAGGTAATGCAATGAAAGATGGCTATAAATTAGATGGAAATAAAGAAATATTTGCCTATGGTATGGCAGAACTAGCTACTTCACTTGTAGGATGCTGTCCGACGAATGGTTCTGTTTCTAGAACTGGTCTTGCAAGACAGTATGGATGTAAGACTCAGGTGATGAGCTTATCAGCTGCTGCGACTATGGCACTTCTTCTATTATTTGGTACAGGTTTTATTGAATATCTTCCTGTTCCTATTTTAACTGCGATTGTGATTACTGCCTTACTTGGTGCCTGTCACTTTGCGTTAGGTCAACGTTTATTTAAAGAGAGTAGAAATGAATTCTATATCTTTATGGCAGCGTGTTGTGGAGTACTTATCTTTGGGACTATTTATGGTGTTGTAATTGGTATTGTCTTATCATTCCTTGCGGTAGTTATTAAGGCAGTCACTCCACCAGCTCATTTCTTAGGTGTAATTCCAGGGCAGACAGGTTTCTTTAATCTAGAAAAGAATGTGAATGCAAGACCAATTAGACATACTATTATTTATCGTTTCCCAGGAAATCTATTTTTTGCGAATATTGATAAGTTCCAGGAAGATATAGAAAAAGCGATTAAAGAAGATACTGAGCAGGTTATTGTAGATGCTTCTGGTATTAGTAATATTGATTTTACTGCAATTGATCGTTTGATTATCTTCTATAATGATTTACAGAAAAGAAATATAGATTTCTATTTAACACGTCATATGGATAACCTTAATCAAGCATTAAGAGAAAATGGTGGTATAGAAATAATTACAAGTGGTCATGTAAGACGTACAATGCAGCAGTCATTATTAGATTGTGGGCTTGTCCCTCCGTATCCATTAGAAGATTTGGAAACATCTCATATCTCATTTATACAACCTGAATTAGAATGGGCCTTTGGAAATGAAGCTGAAAAGTATAAACAGAAGATGACTCAAGAAATGTTGGATAAGATTCATTCTAAAACAGACTTATCTCCTGATCTATTAAAGGATATTGAAAATCATACAGACTTTGGTGAACTAGGTTTGATTGAGGCGGATGAATTCTTATCAAGACTAGAAATGCATATTCCAGAAATCATGGAAAAGATTCATGAAAATGAGCAGTATGTAGAAGAACGACTCGAACAATATCGTGATCGCATTGAAGAAAAGTTACAGGAAATGAATCCTGAAACATTACGTGTATTAAAACAGTACCGTAGCAAATATGAAAAGAAGCTACAGGAATTAAATCCTCATGCTTTTAATCATTATAAAGAGCTCCATCAGAAACATTTAGAAAAATTGGAGAAAAACAAAAGGTGAAGATGAACCCATCTTCACTTTTTGAGTAACTAAATAGACT